>NZ_JAGXTP010000002.1:300000-456624 GCF_018334155.1 Devosia litorisediminis
TTCCGTGCCCCGCATGAGCCAGCAGGCCATCGAGCACGCGCAGGATCTGTGCAACTCATTTGAGCAGGAAACCGATGGCGTGCGCTGGGGCGACCTCAATCGCCAGTTCCATTCCTCGCTCTATGTCGACGCCAATCTGCCCTATTATTTCGCGGCTGCCGAAGCCGCCAATGATCGCATCGAACGCTATATCCGCGCCCAGCTCAGCCTCGCCCATGGCCGCGAACGCGCCATTGAAGAGCATCAGCAGATCATCGATGCCTGTCGTGCCGGCGATGCCGAACGCGCCGCCGATCTGACACGCCAGCACATCGTCAATGCCTCGCTGTCCCTCACCCGTGTCATTGAAGAACAGGTCCAGCAGCGCGACTGATCGCGGCGCATGCGCTCGTGACTGTTACCCTTGGCCCGTAAAATGTCCGGCATTGGGCTAACCCGCTCATCACCCCGCCATGGCAGTGTCGCCATTGCCACCATACCCATATTGCGGGACGGTGCGCATGACAGGACAGTGCAGTCGGGGGACTATTTGCATGACCAAGACACGTTTTTCTGCGTTTCTGACCGCGGCCAGCCTTGGCACCGTTTTTGCTATCGCGCCGGTCCGGGCCCAGCCCGCCAATCTCGATATCGGGCCCGCGCCCTCCATGGATGTCAGCAAGCTCGCTCCCGGCGGGGTCGAACTGGCGCTTGAGCAGCTTGATGACACGGTGCACACCATTATGGAGCGCAGCGGCGTTCCAGGCGTTGCCGTTGCGGTGGTGCAGGGTGGGCAGACTGTGTTTGCCAGGGGTTATGGCGTCAGGAAACGCGGCGCCGATGATCCTGTCACCCCCCAGACGGTCTTCCAGATTGCCTCGGTGTCAAAACCGCTCGCCGCCACCGTGGCGGCGATTGCCGTTACCGAGGGGCTGATCACCTGGGATGATCGGGTAACCAGCTATCTGCCCGATTTCCGTCTCGGCGAGGAATGGGTCAGTGCCAATCTCACCATCGGGGATCTCTATGCCCATCGCTCCGGCCTGCCGCTGGGCGCGGGCGATGACCTCGAAGATCTCGGCTTCGGCCGGGCCGATGTGATGGCGCGTCTGCGCTACCAGCCGCTCGATACCTTCCGCACATCCTACAACTACGCCAATTTCGGCATCACCAGCGCCGCTCAGGCCGTCGCTGCGGCCACGGGCAAGAGCTGGGAGGACCTGTCGGCCCAGTCGCTCTACGCGCCCCTGAAGATGGATCACACCAGTTCGCGCTATGCCGATTTTCAGGCAGAACCCGATCGCGCCAGCCTGCACGCGCTTGTCGATGGCACGCTGCAACCGCTCTATGAGCGCAATGGCGACGCCCAATCGCCCGCTGGTGGCGTCTCATCCAATGTCATTGACCTGGCTGAATGGCTCAAGGTGCTGCTGGCCGATGGCGTCCATGATGAACGTCAGCTCATCGACCCCGCCGCGCTCCAGGCCGCGCTCAGCCCGCAGTCTTTCAGCTCGCCCGGCCACGTGCCCAGCGCGCGCCCCGGCTTTTATGGCTATGGCTTCAATGTCGGTGTGGGCGCCGACGGGCGCACCACTTTCGGGCATTCCGGTGCCTTCACGCTGGGCGCGGCCACCCGCATCCAGTTTGTGCCATCTGCCGACCTGGGCATTATCGTGCTGACCAATGCCGGTCCGCTCGGTGCCCCCGAAGCGATTGCCAACATCTTCCTCGACACCGCGCAGTTCGGCGCCCCCACCCGCGACTGGTATGCGGGCTTTCATGCGCTGATGGCGGGCTTCTACGATCCTGTCGGCGATCTCGTTGACAGCAGCCTGCCTGACGAGCCCAAGCCGTACCAGGCGCTTGAGAACTATGTCGGCACCTACCAGAATGATTATTTCGGTCCTCTCGATATCGTTCTGGATGATGGCGCCCTGGTCGCCCAGCTTGGCCCGCGTGGTGACAGCTTCCCGCTCACCCATTGGGATGGCGATGTCTTTGCTGTCGAACCGCACAATGAGAATGCCCCGACCGGTTCACGGTCCTCTGTCAGCTTCGATCTGGCTACGGGCAGCGTCAATATCGACTATCTGGACGGCAACGGTCTGGCCACCTGGCAGCGCTAGCGGGGGAACCGCATTCCACTGTGCACCGTTGTCGGCTCTGCCCCTGTTCTGAACCGGGGCCGATGCCGCAATCGTGCCATAGTTGGAACGATCAGCGGCCACATGCATTCGGGTAGAGACACACCCGGAGGCGTCCCATGATATTTTCCCGCATTCTTGCCATTCTGTTTGCCCTGAGCGGGCTGTTTCTGGGAGGCGGTGGTATCTGGCTTGCGGCGCTGGGGGGCAGCTGGTTCTACCTGCTGCTCGGCGCAGCCCTGCTGATCACCGCCATCATGGTCTGGCAGCGCGATCGCCGTGCGCTCTGGCTGCATGCCGGCACCATTATCGTAGCCATGGCATGGGCGGTCTGGGAAGTCGGTTTTGACTGGTGGCAGCTGGCCCCCCGCGGCGACTGGCTGGTCATTCTGGGCATTCTGCTTGTGCTGCCTTGGAGTGTGCGCAGCCTCAATCGCTATTCGGCGTCCGGCGGCTGGCCTGCCCTTGCCGTCGCACTGGTGCTCAGCGTCATCGTGGCAGGCATCGCCATGTTCACGCCCACCCATGATCTGGAAGGCACACTGCCCGAATCCAGCATGACCGCCGAGGCGGCACTTTCTGACCCGGCTGTGCCCGATGGGGAATGGCATTCTTATGGCCGCGATACCTATGGTCAGCGCTATTCTCCGCTTGAGCAGATCACTCCCGACAATGTGCAAAACCTTGAAGTCGCCTGGACCTTCAATACCGGTGATGTGCGCGGCGAAAGCGATCCCGGCGAAACCACCTATGAGGTAACCCCGCTCAAGGTCGGTGACAGCCTCTATCTGTGCACACCGCATAATCTGATCATCGCGCTCGATGCCGAAACCGGCGCCGAACGCTGGACCTTCAATCCCCATCTTGATCAGCCACCGCGCAATCAGACCCAGCATCTGACCTGCCGCGGCGTGTCCTATGATGCCCCCTCCGCGGGCGGTCCTGTGGGCGATTGTGCAGCCCGCATCTTCGCGCCGACCGCTGACGCACGCCTGATCTCGATCAGTGCTGAAACCGGCGAAATCTGCCCCGGTTTTGGTGGCGCTGATGGCACTGTCGATCTGTGGCAGAACATGCCCAACGTCACGGCCGGTTCGTACTACTCCACCTCCCCGCCAGTCATTACCGACCGCGTCGTGGTTGTCGGCGGTGCGGTCAATGACAACGTCTCGACCAATGAGACCTCGGGCGTCATCCGGGCCTTTGACAAGTTCACCGGCGAACTGGTCTGGAACTGGGATTCGCTGAACCCCGAGCAGACCGAACCATTGGCTGACGGCCAGACCTATTCGATCAACTCGCCCAATAGCTGGAGTGTCTCGAGCTATGACCCTGAACTCGATCTGATCTACATCCCCATGGGCAATCAGTCCCCTGACCAGTTCGGTGGCAATCGCAGCGAGGAAGCCGAAACCTACTCCTCCGCCGTCGTTGCGCTCAATGCCGATACTGGTCAGGTGGACTGGGTGTTCCAGGGCGTGCACCATGACATCTGGGATATGGACATGCCGGCCCAGCCAAGTCTGGTTGACCTCGATATCGGTGGCGAAACCGTGCCCGCCGTAGTGGTCCCCACCAAGCAGGGCGAAATCTTCGTACTCAATCGCGAAACCGGCGAGCCTATCCTGCCGGTCAACGAAGTACCCGCACCCCAGGGTGCTGTGGCTGGTGACTTTACCGCGCCAACCCAGCCGCTCTCGGCCCTCTCGTTCAATCCTGAACCGCTGACCGAAGCATCAATGTGGGGCATGACACCCTTTGACCAGCTGGCCTGCCGCATCCAGTTCCAGTCGCTGCGCTATGAGGGGCGTTACACCCCGCCTTCCGAGCAGGGCTCGATTGTCTATCCCGGCAATTTCGGCACGCTCAACTGGGGGGCTGTGGCCGTTGATCCTGTCCGTCAGGCTGTCTTCGCCATGCCTGTCTATCTGGCCTTCACCTCCAAGCTCATTCCGCGCGACAATCCCGAAGAGCGCGTCGTGACCGATGAAGGTGCCCCGCCATTTAACGAAAACTATGGCGCACCCTATGCTGCCGAGATGGGCCCCTTGCTCAGCCCGGTTGGTCTGCCCTGCCAGTCGCCACCTTGGGGCTATGTGGCCGGCGCCGACCTGCGCACCGGTGAGATTGTCTATCGCCACGTCAACGGCACCATTCAGGATCTCTCGCCTGTGCCGCTGCCGATCAAGATGGGCGTCCCCGGCATTGGTGGTCCGATCATCACCCGCGGTGGGGTGGCCTTCCTCTCCGGCTCGCTCGACTATTATGTGCGCGCCTATGACGTGAACAACGGCAACCAGCTCTGGGAGAGCCGTCTGCCAGCCGGTGGTCAGGCCACACCCATGAGCTACTGGTCCGAGTACAGCCAGCGCCAGTTCGTGGTGGTTGTCGCCGGCGGCCACGGGTCGACTGGTACCAAGGCTGGCGATTCCATCATCGCCTACGCGTTGCCTCAATAGGCCGTTCGCAATGCTAGATAGAGGGCCGGGCGACCAAGCGTTGCCCGGCCCTTTGCGCGTGCCGGCAATAGTGCCAAGCTGGCGCTCTCAACCGTACCGACCAAGCGAGCCACGATGCCCAGCCTGTCCCTGTTCGATATGATCGCCGTCCTGCTGGTTCTCACCGCCGCCTTTGGCTGGATCAACCACGTCGTGCTCAAACTGCCCCAGACCATCGGTCTGCTGGTGATGGCCCTTGCCGCCTCGCTGGTGCTGATCGGTGTCGAACTCGCCTTCCCCCAGTTCGTGATCTACGAGGACGCCGTTGCGCTGCTGAACCAGGTCGATTTCCAGTCGACCGTGCTCGACGGCATGCTGGCCTTCTTGCTGTTTGCCGGGGCGCTGCATGTCGATTTCAACGCCATGCGCTCGCGCCTTTTGACCATTTCCATCATGGCCACCTTTGGCGTGCTGATCTCGACCGCGCTGATCGGTACCGGGTTCTGGCTGCTGGCCAATCTGTTTGGCGTTGCCATCCCCTTTGTCTGGGCCCTGGTCTTTGGTGCCCTGATCAGTCCCACTGATCCGGTGGCCGTGCTGTCCACGCTCAAACAGGTCAAGGTGCCGCAGGCGCTGGAGAGCACCATGACCGGGGAATCCCTGTTCAATGATGGCGTTGGGGTTGTGCTGTTCACCGTCGTGCTGGCCGCGGCCACCACCATGGGCGGCGAGGGCCTTGATGCTTTCCACATCGGTGAGTTGTTTCTGGTCGAGGCCGTCGGCGGTGGGTTGCTGGGCTGGGTCACCGGCTATCTGGCCTATCGCGCCATGCGGGCCATTGACGATTATCCGGTCGAGGTGCTGATCTCACTGGCGCTGGTGACCGGTCTGTATGCGGTGGCCAGCAAGCTGCACATGAGCGGACCGATTGCGGTGGTGGTTGCCGGCCTGCTGGTTGGTCATCGCGGCCCCCTCGACGCCTTCAGCGATGTCACCCAGCGCTTCCTGTTTGGCTTCTGGACCATGATCGATGAAATCCTCAATTCCGTGCTGTTCCTGCTGATCGGGCTCGAGGTGCTGGTGCTGCGCTTTGATCTTTCCTTCATCGCGCTGGCAATTGCCTCGATCCCGCTGGCGCTGCTGGCGCGCTTTTTCGCGGTGGGGCTGCCCGTCAGCCTGATCCGTCGCCGCACGGAAGTCATGTCAGGCACGGTGCGCGTGCTGACCTGGGGTGGTTTGCGCGGCGGTATTTCGGTGGCGCTGGCGCTTTCGCTGCCGGAGTCCGACATCAAGACCGTAATCCTGGCGGCCACCTATGCCGTGGTGGTGTTCACCATCATCATTCAGGGTCTCACCCTGGCGGGACTGGTCAAGCGCGTCGTCGATTGAAAAACCCGCAGGGCGTTGGCCCTGCGGGTCTGTATTGGTGACTAGGCTGCAGCAACCGGTGGTTTGTTGATCGCCTGCATCGCCTGATGCTGGCTCAGATGCACGCCACCGGACAGATGCGCCAGAAACTCGGTACCTGCCAGCCGATCCATCACCGGTCCCTTGACCTCCGACAGGTGCAACCGCACCCCCAGATCCTTGAGCTGGTGCTCAATGGCCTCAAGGCTTTCGAGCGCCGACATGTCGATGGCATTCACCGCCGAACACATCAGCACCACATCCTTGAGCTCGGGCCGTCCCGCAACCTGGTCATAGACCAGATCCTCGAGATAGCGCGCATTGGCAAAATAGAGGCTCTCATCGACCCGGATCGACAGCACGCTGGGCGTGGTCTCGACATTGTGGCGCTTGACGTTGCGGAAGTGCTCTGTGCCCGGAACCTGCCCCACCACGGCCGCATGCGGCTGCGATGAGCGATAAAGGAAAATCAGGATCGACGCGCCCACGCCCAGCGAAATGCCGACTTCGACACCCATCAGCAGCGTGCCCAGCAGGGTGATGGCCACGGCGGCAAAGTCAGCCTTGGAATAGGTCCAGGCACGCTTGAGGATCGAGAAATCCACCAGTGTCAGCACGGCTACGATGATCGTTGCCGCCAGCGTTGCCTTGGGCAGGATGGCCAGGAACGGGGTCAGCAGCAGGGTTGCCCCGGCAATGCCGATGGCGGTGAAGGCACCAGCCGCCGGCGTAGCGGCGCCGGCATCGAAATTGACCACCGAGCGGGCGAAGCCACCCGTCACCGGATAGCCGCCACCGACGGCTGCCGCGATATTGGCGGCACCCAGCCCGATCAGTTCCTGATTGGGATTGATGCGCTCACGCCGCTTGGCCGCCAGCGTCTGCGCCACCGAGATCGATTCCACAAAACCCACGATCGAGATGATCAGCGCGGGCAGCAACAGCGCCTGAATGGTGTCCAGATTGAAATTGGGCAGCGACAGCATGGGCAGGCCCTGCGGCACATCGCCAACCAGCGAGACGCCCTTGGCACCCAGATCACCCAGCACCGACCAGGCCATGGTCAGAAACACCACCAGCACCGGGCCAGCCCGCGTGATGATGGTCACCGCGCCCTTGGGCAGGCCGAAACGGATCAGCCAGTTTTTGAGATCCATGCGGATCCACAGCAGCAGCGCCAGCGACACCGCACCCACAGCCAGCGTGTACCAGTTGATGGTGCCGATATTGTGCACGATCGACATCACCAGATCGGGCAGGGCATGGCCCTCGGTCTTGATCCCGAGCATGCCGCCAACCTGGCTGGTCGCTATGATCAGCCCAGACGCGGTGATGAAGCCCGAGATCACCGGATGGGACAGGAAATTGGCGATGAAACCGAGACGGAACAGCCCCAGCGCCGCCAGGATAATGCCCGACATCGCCGCCAGCAGAATGGCGGCACTGGCATAGTCCACCGTGCCTTCCGCGGCGATGCTGCCAACCGCCGAAGCGGTCATCAGCGACACCACGGCCACGGGGCCGACAGCCAGCGCCGTCGACGTGCCGAAAATGGCATAGGCCACCAGCGGCAGCACCGAAGCGTAAAGACCCACTTCCGGCGGCAGCCCAGCCAGCAGGGCATAGGCCAGCGATTGCGGGATCAGCATGATCGTCACGATCACCGCCGCGATCAGATCACTGGTCAGGGTCGCCTGATTATAGCGGCTGCCCCAGTCCAGAATGGGAAGATAGGTCTTGAGCTTCATGGGATCTTACTTGGACAGAGTTGCGTAGAGGCTGCCGGCGCGCATGCCCGAGCGGCAATAGCCCAGCATTGGCTTGGGCAGGTTGGCCCAGGCGTCGTGGAAACGGATGATCTGGCCTTCGCCCAGCGGCCCGGAAACCGGGATGTGGACGATCTTCAGGCCTGCCGCTTCGGCGACCCGCGCGACATCGTCATAAGCAGGCTGGCCGCCTTCTTCATTGTCGGGACGGGCGCATATGATCGACTTGTAGCCGGCATCGACCACGGTCTTGACCTGATCGGGAGTGATCTGGCCGGTTGTGGCGAAGTCAGGGCTGATTTTGGTGACGTTCATGGTTTTCTCTTTCGGGTTTGAACTGCTGAAGGGCCACATGGCTCACAGCCCGTTCACGGGAACTTTGAGGTAGCTTTTGCCATCCTCATCCTTGGGCGGCAGCTTGCCACCGCGCATGTTGATCTGCAGCGACGGGATGATCAGCTTGGGCATGGCCAGCGTCGCATCGCGCGCTTCACGCATCGCCACGAAGCTGTCCTCGTCAGTGCCCTTGCCGACATGGATATTGTGCTCGATCTCGTCTGCCACCGTGGTCTCCCACTGGATGTCGCGGCCGTTCGGGCCGTAATCGTGACACATGAACAGCCGGGTCTCGCCGGGCAGGGCCAGCACGCGCTGGATCGACTGATACAGCGTGCGCGCATCACCGCCGGGGAAGTCGGCACGGGCCGAGCCGCCATCGGGCATGAACAGGGTGTCACCGACGAAGGCGGCGTCGCCCACCACATGCGTCATGCAGGCCGGGGTATGGCCTGGCGTGTGCATCACCCGCACCGTCAGCCCGCCGATCTTGTAGCTGTCGCCATCGGTAAAAAGTCGGTCGAACTGGCTGCCATCGCGCTGGAATTCGGTGCCTTCATTGAAGACCTTGCCGAAGGTTTCCTGCACAATTTTGATGTTCTCGCCAATGCCCAGCTTGCCACCCAGCTTGCCCTGGATATAGGGCGCGGCCGACAGGTGATCGGCATGCACATGGGTTTCGATCAGCCACTGCAGATCGAGCTTGTTATCCTCGATATAGGCGATGATCTTGTCGGCGCCGTCATAGGTGATGCGGCCGGCCGCGTAGTCGATATCCATCACTGAATCGACCACCGCACAGGCGTTCGAGTCGGGATCCTTGACCACATAGCTGATGGTGTTGGTCGGCGCGTCAAAGAACGCCACCACTTCAGGATGCACATCAAGTTCGGGGGTGAATGGAATGGACGTCATGGTCATATCCTCTTCTTGGTCATCAGGCGGTTTGTGTTGTCCGGGCCTGCAGGGCCACACGGACGGTACGGGCGGCGGCAATGCCGGTGAGCATGGCGCCAACGAAAATCCAGGCCGAGCTTTCGCCAAGGCCGAGCGCCGGAATGGCGCCGCCCGGGCAGAAGCCGGCAATGCCCCAGCCAATGCCGAAAATGGCTGAGCCTGCCAGCAATTGGGTGTCCAGCTTGCGATTGGTTGGCAGGTGGAAGCGCGCTTCAAGCACCGGCTTGTCTCGCTTGAGCACGTAGAAATAACCAATCGCAGTCACCACCAGGGCACCACCCATGACAAACGCCAGTGAGGGGTCCCAGGTGCCAGCCAGGTCGAAAAAATTCAGCACCTTGGCCGGATTGGCCATGCCGGAGATGGCAATGCCGGTGCCAAAGATCAGGCCGATCAGGCCCGCAAGCAGAGTGCGGCGCATCAGAAGCCTCCCAGCACGTGACGAATGACAAAAACGGTAATGATGGCGGTCGCCATGAAGGTGGCGGTGGCCGCAATCGAGCGTGGGGACAAACGCGCCATGCCGCACACGCCGTGCCCTGACGTGCAGCCTGAGCCCAGATAGGCACCAACGCCAACAATCAATCCGCCAATCACCAGCCAGGGGGTGGGGACGGGGTTGACGAAGCCGACGCTGGCTTCAGAGAACGACACCAGAATGGCAGGGGCGATGATCGCGCCAGCCAGAAAGGCAGCACGCCAGCCCCAGTCGCTCGCCAGGGGCGGCACCAGGCCTGTCAGGATGCCGGTCATGCCGGCGATGCGGCCGTGAAAGGCCATCAGCAATACGGTAGCAAGACCGATCAGCGCGCCACCGGACAGCGACGCGAGAGGGGTGAATTCCGTCATTTATGAATAACTCTGCACATTGATTTATAGGGGGATTGAGTGCTAGGTCTCGATCTGCATATATGTTTATTAGAACATTCTAATAAGGTCAAGATGGAAATCGCAAAACTGGAAGCCAATGCCGAGCAGGCCTCGCGCCTGCTCACGGCCATGGCCAATGCCAAGCGCCTCCGGATTCTATGCTGTCTTCTCGATGGCGAGATGAATGTGGGTGATCTTGAAGAGCGCGTGGGTCTGGCCCAGTCCCCGCTCAGCCAGCACCTGTCCAAGCTGCGCGCCTGGGACTTCGTCAAAACGCGGCGCGACGGCCAGCAGGTCTATTATTCGATCGCCTCAGATGAGGTGAGCAAGATCCTGACGACGCTGTACGACATCTACTGCGACTGACAGGCAAAACGCATGGACCGGCGACATCGCCGCCGGCCCCGTATGACTATTCTGGCAACCGGTTCAACGTGCGTCGGCGCGGCTTGACCATTTTACTTCCGGCGCCCAGGCAAAGTCGGTATCGAACGGATATTGCGGCACGCTCTTGTGCTGGCGCTCCAGCCGCTCGACAAACTGATCCACCACGCCGGGCGACAGCGCCATCAGGCTCGGATTGGCGATCGGCCCCAGATCGGGTGACAGATAGCCTGACTTGACCACCACAATCTTGGCCGTGTGCGGATCAAGACCCAGCCGGGTGAAGTCTTCTATATTGTGGAATGGCCGCCGCCGCGCGGTCAGCACCAGATCAATCCCGCCAATGCGCACCACCGCTTCACGCAGATGGGGCTGCGCGGTTTCAAGCAGGAATACAACTTCTGCTGTCGCCTCCACCATGGTGCTTGAGGGGTCAAGGCTGGCGCCGATCGTGATCGCAATGGTGGCGCCCACGCCGGCTGCATAAGCTGCGTCGGTGGCGGGTTTGTCGGCAATACCGGCAAACACCACGCCCTGCGCATCATTGGCCATCAGTTCGGCCAGCACCTCTGCCCGGTCACCCACGCCCCCGCCGGTTGGATTGTCACCGGACTCGGCCAGAACCACCGGGCTGGTCGTGGCTTCCAGTGCCCAGTCGACACAGGCCTCAATGCTGCCCGTGGTGGTGCCAAACACGAACTGTTCGCGAATATCCCAATAGTTCTGCGCCAGCGCCCGCGCTGCCGCAGTCATTGCCAGCCGGTCAGTGCCCGTGACCACCGCACATGCGGTGGCGCGGGGTTCGTCTGCCCACACATAACCCACCTGAAACGAGGCATCCCAAATTCCCGTCGGATCCTCTGTGGCCTGCAGCTGGGTGTAAAAGCTCCGCGCCGGCTCGTCCTGGGTCGACGTGCGCTCGCCGGGCAACAGCACCGGCACGGGCGCCCAAGCCACAACGGGTCGCTGGCCCGAGCGCAAGGCGCGCACCAGCATGGTCACCGCGCGCCGCATGGTGTCCGCCACATCGATATGGGGCGCCGTGCGATAGGTCGAAAAGATGTCGAGCCCGTCGATGATCTTCTGGCTGACATTGCCATGCAGGTCGTAGCTCGCAGCGATCAGCACATCAGGACCGACCAGTGCGCGCACCGCACTGATGAAGTCGCCTTCGGCGTCGTGAAGGCCCTCGACAAACATCGCGCCATGCATGGCCAGATAAACCCCGTCAACGGGCATGGCCTCTTTGATGCCCTCGAGGATTTCGGCCTTCCAGCGCGCATAGAGCGCCCCTTCCACCGGCCCGCCTGCAATGGCGCGCGCATGCAGCACGGTGATGAACTCGGCCGGGAAATGCGTCAGGAAATCGAAATAGCCGTCCTTGAGCATGGATGGTCCGCGCAGCACCCGGAAATCGGCCTCGCGCGCCAGCACGGGGTTATAGGTGCTGCACTCGGTGTGCAGGCCAGCAACAGCAATACGCATCAAAGCACTCCAGCAATATCGGCTTCAGGATTATGATTGGTCTTGGCGGGTTTCTTGGTTGCCAGCCTTCCGGTCAGCATCAGGCTCACCAGCAGCGCAGGTACCACACAGGCAACCCCCAGCCGGATATCGGCATGTTCGGCGACAAAGCCGATCACCGGCGGGCCCACCAGAAAGCCCAGCAGTGCCACAAAACTCAAAATCGCGACATTGGCCGATGCCGCCCGATCAGTCAGCCCGGCGGCAGCCGTCACCGCCAGCGGAAAGCCCACCGAAACGCCCAGGCCGATTACGCCAAACCCGATCAGCGCCAGCGCTGTGTTGGGTGTGACAAACAGGATCGCGGCGCCAGTCAGTGCCAGCACGCCGCAAATGCGCGCCGTGGTCACCGCACCAAAGCGGCGCTTGAGCGTGTCGCCGCCAAATCGGCCCGCCGCAACCATCAGGGCGAATACCGAATAGCCCAGCCCCATCGTGCCCGCTTCGGCGCCCAGTGCATCGCGCAGGAAGATCGCGGACCAATCCGCCATCGCGCCCTCGGTCATGGTGATGCCAAACACAAAAAAGCAGATCCCCAGCAGGGCCCAGCTGGGCAATGCCCAGGCCGATCGTTTGCCCTCACCGCTCTCCCTGCTCTCGGCATATACCGGCAGGGCCAGCGCCACCACGATCGACAGCGGCAGAACCAGCGCTGACACCAGCGCGATGGCCCAGCGCGCTTCCAGTCCCAGCGCCGCCAATGCCGAGCCGATCAGGCTCCCCGCCATGATACCGACAGACCAGAAGCCGTGCGAGGTGGTCATGATGATCGACCCCGTGGCCTTTTCCACGGCGTCGGCCTGCACGTTCAGCCCCAGTTCGACAAACGACATCGACGAGCCGATCAGCATCAGCGCCACAAACAGCAGCGTGGCGTCACTGGCAAACGCGGGCAGAACCATTGCCATCGAATACAGCACGAACCCCACAAGGATCGCCGCGCGCGCCCCGATCCGCCCCACCAGCGGTCCGGCAAAGGGCAGGGTGAGCAGTGTACCGCAGGGCAGCCCCAGCAGGGCTACCGCCAGCCCGGCGGGCCCCAGCCCCAAAGCCGTCTGCACTTCGGGAATGCGCACCAGCCAGGAGCCGAATGCGATCGGCTGCAGAAAGAACACCAGCATGGTCAGGCGCTGTGCGGTAAGGAAGGACATGGTCGTTGAACTCGATGCGAAAACAGTCGCTGGACGGATTCCCTCCCCTTGATGGGAAGGGCCGGGGTGGGTGGGCCTCAGGAATAGTGCCTGAATAACTCCACCCTCATTTCCTCCCCGCATGGGCGCAAGCAGATGGCGCTACCCTGCCTTGCCCATGGGATAGGGAAGGTAGCCAGTGAAGCCGGTCAGCTTCCACTGCCCGTCCACCTTGCGGCAGAAATACAGGGTCTGCCAGTTCAGCACGTCCTTGCCGCCATCGCTCAGCGCGATTTCGCCGTCGAACTTCTTGTGCGCAATGGCAATGTCGCCGCTGATCTCGATTTCGCTTAGCGAGGTGGCGCGATGAATGCCGGCCAGCACGTCTTCAGCATAGTCCAGCTTTTGGCTTTCCCGCGCCTGGTTGAGCCAGTCATCGCGATAGGCCTCAAGCGTGGGGTAGCTGATGCGCCAGTCATCGGGGTTGCCCGATTTGCCGCCATTGATTCCCAGAAAGCCCTCTTTGACGAAATCGCCATCCACCATGCTCCAGTCCGCTGCAACGAACGCCGCAATGTCGCGCTCCACCAGCATGGTCCAGATTGCGCTGCGGTCGGCGTCATGGGGGAAAGGGTTGGTGCTGCTCATGATTGTCTCGTGTCTGTGCTGTGATCGTGCGGGGCTTGGTTCGGTGCTGCGCCAGAGAACGCCGATTTTCAATGCGATGGCGTCGCGTCGCTATTTGTGTTCCAAATTTTCAAAGCTGTCATCTGGGTAGAGGTAATTTTTCAAGCCCACATGAATACCAATCTGGACAATCTGCGCGTTAAGTCGCGGCTTGTCCACATTCATAAGCGCGAAAAGCCCCAGTACAACGCCCAGAAATGCGCCAAAACGCTGCCTCTTTAGGCAAATCGCTCAAGTGGCTTATATTGGTATTGTTATTGCGGCGGATTCGTGTTGACATTGCTTTCAGAACGATCCTAATCTTGAAAATCGTTTACAGAAAGCACGACCAAACCAGCAGAGTTTGGCGGGCAGTACAGGGATGACGGGCACTAATATGCGGGTAGGCATCATCGGCCTCGGCTATCGTTTGGGCTATCTGGCGCGGGTTTTTTCCGCCGCCCGGGATGACTTCTCTATTGCCGGATATGTGGATCCGGCGCCGGCTGGTCTGCCCTATGCGAGCGAATATGGTGTCGATGTCGGCGCCCAGTTTGATAGCCTCGAGGCCATGCTCGACAGTGAGCCGCTTGATCTGCTGATGGTGGGCTCGCCCAACCATCTCCATCTCGAACACATTCGCATCGGCCTTGAACGCGGCCTCAAGATCTTCACCGAAAAGCCAGTCGTCACCTCCATTGAAGACACCATGGAAATCGCCGGGCTGATCGCTCAGTACGGCTCCGACAATCTGATGGTTGGCCTGGTGCTGCGCTACGCGCCGCTTTATGTCGATCTGCGCAGGATGCAGGCCGAGGGCCATCTGGGCGATGTCACCTCAATCGAGGCTTCCGAACACATTCCGCCCTATCACGGCGCTTTCTTCATGCGCGACTGGCGCCGCTATGAGCGCTATTCGGGCAGTTTCATGCTCGAAAAATGCTGTCACGACCTTGATCTCTACAACGGCGTGATGGGCTGCCGCCCGCAATATGTCTCCAGCTTTGGCGGTCGCCGCACCTTCGTGCCGGCCAATGCCCCGCAAAATGTCGGCATCAACGACATGGAAGTCTATCACCGCAAGCCCAGTGGCTGGCAGGGTAGCGACAAGGTCTTTGACAGTGATGGCGACATCATCGATTTCCAGACTGCCATGGTGCAATACGCCAATGGCGCCGCGCTGACCTTCCACACCAATCTCAACGTCCCCGATGATTTCCGCCGCTTCGCCGTCATGGGCGCCAAGGGCATGGCCGAGGGCGATTTCATCCGCAATTTCCTGCGCGTCACTGACAGCCGTACATCCGAGCGACTGGTCGACACCACCTACAAGATCAGCGAGCTCAGCCAGCATTATGGTGCCGATGAGCAGATGGCCGAGGACATCCTCAATCACGTCCTGGATGGCGATCCATTGCCCGTCTCGATCACCGATGCACTCGAGGCCGGCTTGCTGGCTCTGACCATGGATCGCGCCATGCGCACCCGATCCGTCATCGACATGACCCCCATCTGGCAGCAATTCGACGCCGCCCTTGGCAAAGCGGGCTAGGAGACAAGCCGATGACCAGCACAAGAAGCGCTTCACTGTTTGCCCTGGCCCTGCTGGCTCCGGCTCTCATCTATATCCTGATCATCGTGGCCTATCCGCTGTTCGACACAGTGGTGCTGTCCTTCACCAATGCGTCGCTCCGCCCCACTTCGGACTGGGTTGGCTGGGCCAATTACGAGCGCATCTTCGGCGCTGGCAATTTCACCGAAGTCATCATCCGTACCTTCATCTGGACCTTCTTTTCGGTTGCCGCCAAGATGATCATCGGCACGCTGGGCGCCACCCTGCTCAATGCCGCCATTCCCGGTCAGGCCATCTTCCGCATCCTGATCATGCCGCCCTGGATCGTTCCCATGGCCATCGGCATCTTCATGTGGGGCTGGATGTATAACGGCCAGTTCGGCATGATCTCGGGCCTGCTGCAGAACTTCGGTATCATCGACAAGCCCTGGCCGATCCTCGCCTATGGCGACAGCGCCTTCTGGGCCACCATCGTCACCGATGTGTGGATCGGCATTCCCATGGTCACCATCTACATGCTGGCCGCCATGCAATCGATCCCCAAGGATCTCTATGAGGCTGCCTGGACCGATGGTGCCGGGCGTGGCTATCGCTTCCGCCGCATCACCCTGCCGCTGCTGGTGCCTGCCCTGCTGACCATGAGCCTGCTCAGCATGATCGCCACCTTCAACTCGTTCGACATCATCTGGATCCTGACCCAGGGCGGTCCTTCGGGCACCACCACCACCATGATCATCGACACCTACAAGACCGCCATGGGCAGCCGCAAATACGGCGAAGGCGCTGCGCGCGCCGTGGTGATCTGCATCTTCGTGTCGCTGTTCTGCATCGTCTATTTCCGCGCCGTCCGGAAGCTCGCGCAGGGAGAAGCCAAATGAGTGACGTCGCCCGCACCACCGAAGTCGCTGCAGTCGACAGCAAGGCGCTGGTCAAGCCGAAGCCGCGCCGCGCCCGCTCCACCAAGCCGATGATCGACCGCTACAAATGGTATGAAACGGCGCTGATGTATATGGGCATGGCGGTGTTCCTGTTCTTCATCCTGGCGCCTTTCATCGAAGGCTTCCTGGTGTCGCTTAAGCCCCTCGCGCTGCTGTTCTCCACGCCCTACAGCTTCCTGCCCAAGAACGGGTCGTTCGATGCCTATTTCAGCATGTGGGAATCGGTCCCCATGCTGGGCATGCACATCTTCAATTCCTTCTTCATCTCCAGCGTCGTCACGCTGATCGTGGTGGTCATTGTGGTGCCGGCCTCCTACGCCTTTGCCCGTTTCCAGTTTACCGGCTCCAGCCTGATGCTGGGCGGCTTTCTGGCGGTCAACATGTTCTCGGGCGCCGTGCTGCTGATCCCGCTGTTCCGCCTGATGCGCCAGCTGGGCCTGCTCAATACCTACTGGGCCATGATCGTGCCGGGCGCCGCCTTCCTGATCCCCAGCTCCATCTGGCTGCTGCGCACCTACATGATGCGCATTCCCAAGGAGTTGGATGAGGCCGCATGGGTCGATGGCGCATCCCGTCTCTACACGCTGCGCCGGGTCATTCTGCCTCTGGCCATGCCGGGCATCGTGGTGGTCGCCATCATGACCTTTAT
This sequence comes from Devosia litorisediminis, assembly GCF_018334155.1. Classification (NCBI taxonomy): domain Bacteria; kingdom Pseudomonadati; phylum Pseudomonadota; class Alphaproteobacteria; order Hyphomicrobiales; family Devosiaceae; genus Devosia; species Devosia litorisediminis. The sequence goes on from NZ_JAGXTP010000002.1 coordinate 316,762, forward strand.
CGGTGCCTATGCGCAGCAGTTCATCTTCGCCCTGACCTTCAACTCCAAGACAGAATTCATGCCCCTGCCGGTTGGCCTCTTCGCCTTCTTCGGCAAGCAGGAAGTGATCTGGAACGAGTTGATGGCAGCCAGTTTCATCGGAATCCTGCCGGTCATGATCGTCATCGTGTTCCTGCAGCGCTACCTGGTTGCCGGCCTCACCGCCGGTGCCATCAAGCAGTAAGACCACCAAGGGAATCGAGATCGGGGTCTAGCGATCCCGGTTGAGGGAAGTCGCCTCTCGGGGCGCACACAAAAGGGAGACTACAAAGTGAAAAAGACTATCGCACTGACCGCGGTATCGTTGCTGGCTGTCGCCGTTGCAACACCCGCTGCCTTCGCCCAGGACAAGGAAATCAGCTTCATCAACTGTGGTGACGAGCTGACCGCTGGTTACGCCGAATACTTCGCCGAATGGGAAGCTGCCAACCCAGGTTACAAGGTCGCTCCCGAGATCGTCGGTTGGGGCCAGTGCCAGGACAAGGTGACCACCTTGGCCGCTGCTGGCACGCCCGTTTCGCTGGCCTATGTTGGCTCGCGTACCCTCAAGCAGTTTGCGCTCAACGACCTCATCGTGCCCGTGCCGATGACCGATGAAGAAAAAGCCGGCTACTACAACTACGTGCCCGACACCGTCACCTTTGACGGCACTCAGTGGGGCGTGCCGGTTGCCTTCTCGACCAAGGCCCTGTTCTGGAACAAGGACCTGTTCGAAGCCGCAGGCCTCGATCCTGAAGTTGCGCCCAAGACCTGGGAAGAAAAGATCGCTTTCGCCAAGCAGATTTCGGAAAACACCGACGCTGCCGGCTATGGCGTTGTCGCCAAGACCTTCGACAACACCATGCACCAGTTCTTGCACTGGGTTTACACCAATGACGGCCAGATCATCGACGCCGATGGCAATATTGTTGCCGACAGCCCACAGGTCCTGGCGGCCCTGACCGCTCTGCATGACATCACTGCCTATGCAGAAGAAGGTCCGACCGCTTACGAGCAGAACGAAGTCCGTGCCATCTGGCTCGACGGTGGCGTTGCCATGATCGAAGCCAGCGTTGGTGCCGCTCTGCGCGGTGAAGAAGCCGGCATGAACTGGGGCGTGGCGCCACTGCCACTGGGTCCCGATGCCAAGGGTCCCGGCACGCTGCTGATCACTGACTCGCTGGCCGTGTTCAAGGGTACCGGGGTTGAAGAGCAGGCCATCAGCCTGGCCAAGTTCATCACTGCGCCTGAGCGTCAGTGGGATGCTGAAATGGCCCAGGGCCTGACCCCACTGCGCCCACTGCAGCCACAGACCGACGCACTGGTCGCCGAAAAGCCCTACTGGAAGCCATTCCTGGACGGCATCGAATTCGGTGGTCCTGAGCCTCTGTTCACCGACTATGTCGGCCTGCAGAACACCATGATCGAAATGGTTCAGTCCGTTGTGACTGACGCTGCCACGCCAGAAGAAGCCCTCACCAAGGCTGCTGGCGAACTCGAGCAGTACAAGTAAGGTCCTCCGACCTGGCCGCCGTCCCTGCACCGGGGCGGCGGCACCTTCTTTCCCATCGCCTGCCCGCGGACCAGTCCGCCGACCGGAGACGACCCATGTCGCAGCTCAGCCTCAAACGCCTCGAAAAGTCCTTCAACGAAGCCCGCATCATCAAGGGCATCGATCTGGAGGTATCCGAAGGTGAATTCGTGGTCTTTGTCGGCCCGTCCGGCTGTGGCAAGTCCACACTGCTCCGCATGATTGCCGGTCTTGAGGACGTCAGCGAAGGCGAGATCGAAATCAGCGGCAAGGTGGTCAATGATCTGCCACCCGTGCAGCGCGGCATCGCCATGGTGTTCCAGAGCTACGCGCTCTACCCGCACATGACCGTATACGAAAACATCGCTTTCCCCCTGCGCGTGGAAAAGCTGCCCAATGCTGAAGTCGCGGCGCGCGTTGACGCTGCCGCCAAGGTGCTGCAGCTGGAATCGCGCCTGCAGCATCGCCCCGGCCAGCTTTCGGGTGGCCAGCGCCAGCGCGTTGCCATTGGCCGCGCCATTGTGCGCCAGCCCAAGATCTTCCTGTTCGACGAACCCCTGTCCAATCTCGACGCCGCCCTGCGCTCCGAAATGCGCATCGAGCTGATGGAGCTGCACAAGCGCCTGGGCTCCACCATGGTCTATGTCACCCATGATCAGGTCGAAGCCATGACCATGGCCGACAAGATCGTGGTGCTTGATGCCGGGCAGATTTCCCAGGTCGGCTCGCCGCTCGAGCTGTATCACAAGCCCGACAATCTCTTTGTTGCCGGCTTCATCGGCAGCCCCAAGATGAACTTCATCTCCGGCACGGTCAGCAAGGCCGATGGCACCACCGCGACCATCGATCTGGGCGCGCTCGGCACGCTGGATCTGCCGCGCACCGCAACCGCCATTGCCGGCCAGACGGTGACTGTGGGTATCCGTCCAGAGCATCTTCAGCTGGGCACGGGTGACTTCACCCTCTCGATCACGCCCAATATCGTCGAGCAGCTCGGCATCCATACCGTGAGCTATTCGACGCTCCCCGCTGGCGAGAACTTCATCGCCCTGTTCGAGGGCGATCCGCAGATTCCCGAAGGCGCGCCATCTCAAATCAGTTTCGCGCGCAGCCAGGTGCACCTGTTTGATCAGGCGGGTCTGGCGGTCTACTGAACGGCACATCACGCGCCGGGGAGGTGACCATGCTCGATATTGTTGGACTGCTGCAGACCGAAAAGAACGAATTCACTCGTTCCGAGCGTGCCCTGACCGAAATCGTGCTGGCCGACGTTGATAGCGTTCTCAAGCTCTCCATCGTTGATCTGGCCGCCCAGGCCGATGTGTCCCCCCCCACCGTCACCCGCTTCTGTCGTCGGCTGGGCTGCGACAGCTATGCCGATTTCAAGGTGCGGCTGGCGCAGTCGCGGTTTGTCGGACAGCGCTACTTCGCGCCTGCCGCCGGGCCTTCAAGCGTGCATGAGATCGCTCAGGGCGTCGTCAATGGCATCCAGTCCATCATCTACGAAACCTTCGATCACCTCGACTTTGCTGCCGTCGAGCGCGCCGCCGAAAGCCTGGTCAATTCCAGCTACATCCTCTCCTTCGGCTCGGGTGGTGCCTCTTCCATGATGGCTGGTGAGTTCGAGGCCCGCATGTTTCGCCTCGGTCTCAAGATCGCCTCGACCGATGATCACCAGCTCCAGATGATGCGCGCCGCTGCCGCACCCGCCGGCACTGTCATCGTGGCCTTCTCGCTGTCAGGCAATAACGCCCAGCTGGCCAAGACCCTCACCGTGGCCGGTGAATACGGGCTGACGCGCATCGTCATCACCCGTTCCGCCTCCATGGTCTCGGCGCAGTCCGATATCCTGCTGCCCATCAACTGGCACGAGAACACCGATATTCTGCGCCCCACACCGGGTCGCTATGCCTTCCTCGCGACCATCGACGTACTGGCCCAGACCGTGGCGACCCGACTGGGGCCATCCGCTGTTGCCAGCATGCGCCGCATCAAGCACCAGCTCGTCGTCAATCGCGATGGCGATGACGCCCAACCCCTCGGGGATTGATGATGGCAGGCGCACCAAATCCCCCCGTGCCCGGCGCGACACCTCCCCCTTGATGGGGGAGGCTGGCAGGGGTGTGTCGCCCGTCCAGTTTCCCCCATTGCCAGCCCTGCCCGGAATGGGGAGGGCGCCGCCCTCATGTGCGGCAAATCTCAATTCCTCCACTTCCCCAGGATGACTTCCATGCCCATCGCACTTTCGCTTGCCACCACCTGGACCCCAGCTACCGAGACCGAAGGACTGGCCTATGGGCTTGAGCTCACCAATCATGGTGACGCGCCCATTTCCGGTTTCACCATGGGCTTTTCAGGCCCCGCTCGCATCGACCCCACAGCGACGCTGGAAAACGGCAAGCTGCTCAAGCGCCTCTCCAACTACACACTGATCGCGCCACCTGATGGCTTTGCTTTGGCGCCGGGTGAGACCTGGCGTGCGGTGGCCCGGGGCCTGTCCTATGGCCTGCGCCACTGGAGCGATGGCGCCAATGCTGCCTATGTCGAACTGGCCGATGGCACCATCGTCAATCTCGACACCGCCCCCACCCAGGGCAAGGGGCACAATTCGCCGCTGCTTAAGGGCGCTGCCAAATTCCCTGTGCCCGCCAAGGCACCGGTCGCCGTCTCGATCATCCCCTGGCCCAAATCGGTTGCCACCACGGGCGCCCGTATCGCGCCACAGGGTTTTGACCTGCAGCCGCAGGGCGATGATGCGGGCCAGGCCGCAGCTGCCTTCGCTGGGCTGGTCGACGATCTCTTCCCCGTTGAAGGTCTGGTGCGGCCAGCGGCCGAAGCGGGCATGCCCGTATCCATCACGCACAAAGCGGGCCTGGGCGCCGAAGCCTATGAGATCACCTTTGATGAAGCTGCCGCCAACGTATCGGCAACCACACGTCAGGGCATGCTCTATGGTCTGATCACGCTGGGGCAGATCCTGCGCGGCGCCAGACAGCACCCACAAACCTTCGTCTTCCCCACCGGTGGCACCATCGCCGACGAACCCGGCTTTGCCTATCGCGGCTGCCATCTCGATGTGGCGCGCCAGTTCTATTCGGCCGCTGAAGTCAGCCAGCTCATCAAGCTGATGGCCTGGAACAAGCTCAACAAGTTTCACTGGCACCTGTCCGAAGACGAAGCTTGGCGCATCGAGATCGAGGCATTCCCCGAGCTGACCGAGATCGGCGCCTGGCGCGGTCACGGCAAGGCCCTGCCGCCGCTGCTTGGCTCTGGTCCACAGCCCACCGGTGGCTACTATTCCAAGAACGTCGCCCGTCAGATCGTTGCGCTGGCCGATAGCCTGGCCATCGCCGTCATCCCTGAAATCGACATTCCCGGCCACTCCTATGCCACGCTGCAATCGCTGCCGCAGCTGCGCGATCCGGCCGAGCAGGGTGAGTATCAGTCAGTGCAGGGTTTTCCCAATAATAGCCTGAACCCGGCCTATGAGCCGGTCTATAAATTCGTCGAGACCGTGGTCGATGAAATCCTTGAGCTGTTCCCGGCGGGCATCTTCCACCTCGGGGCTGACGAAGTGCCGCTGGCCGCCTGGTCGGGCTCGCCGCTGGCCCTGGACATGATCGAAAAGCTCGGCGGTCCCGAAATGCGCGCCAAGCATGAGCGCCAGTTCAACAAGCTCAGCGAGTATCACGGCGCCGACGAAATCGAGGGCTCGCCCACCGCGCTCATTCAGGCCGCCTTCGTCCGCCGCGTGCACGAATACATCGCGTCAAAGGGCGCGATTACCGGCGGCTGGGAAGAGGCCGCCCATGGCAATGCGGTCGACCCCGACAAGAGCTTCGTCATCGGTTGGCGCAATGTCGAGATCAACGCGGCGCTGGCCGAAAAGGGCTTCAACATCGTGGTCTCGCCCGGCCAGCGCTACTATCTCGATATGGCCAATGGCGTCGACTGGGCCGAGCCCGGTGCCGGCTGGGCCGGCTGGTCTGGTCCACAGGAAACCTATGAGTTCGAAGCGCGTGCCGGCTTCTCCGAACAGGGGCTCGAAAAGCTCATGGGCGTGCAGGCCTGTATCTGGAGCGAATCCATGACCGACCGCGCCATCTTTGATCGTCTGGTCTTCCCCCGTCTTTCGGCCATTGCCGAGGCCGGCTGGACCGCGCCCGATCGCAAGAGCTGGGATCGCTTCAAATCCCTGGTCGGCCTGATGCCCATCATGTACGGCCACTGGTCTGCCTAATAAGACCAGACGGTTCTACGCACTCCATGTCATCCCGGCGAAAGCCGGGATGCATCTTGAGATTGGGCTGGTCACGCGATGGCAATTGCACGCGTCAGCGCGTCGACGCTAACAGTGTGTGAGCGCCAGAGCCTCGCCTGTCACGCGTAAATGCTTAGGCCCAGGGGTTCTCAACCATGGGCCAGATATCGCGCCGCGCCTTGCGATAGGGCGTGGTTGCCGGGGTGTTTGGATAGGGTTTTCCGGCCGCGCAATAAACGATTTCCGAGGCGATCCTGGAGAAGGAATCGTAGAAGTGATTGGTCGACTTGATCAGCAGGATCTTGCGTGATGTCGGATCGATCCCCATCGCGGAAAACAGTGACGGATCAAAGCTTTGCGCGCGGGTAGAGTTCAGGATCACATCAATCCCGGCAAAGCTGATCCACGCCGCGTCACCAAAGGGCGCATAGCTCTCGCCGAACCGCATTTCGGCATCCCGCACCAGCCGGTTCACCCGCACGAACTGGTCTATCGGACTGCCGGTATGTGGCGCTGATTTGGCACCGAAACGCAGTGGAATTTCAGCACCTTCGCCCGCTGCCATGCAGATTTGCACCGCAATCGGGTCCCAGATCGTGCCCACCGCAACGTCACTTATCCCCCGCGCAATCAGCTCTGCTAGAATGACCGTTGCATCGCCCGCCGTGCCGCCACCGGGATTGTCCCACATATCGGCAATCACCACAGGCCCGCGCGGCGCAGCCACGGCCGCATCGACGGCGGCATGCTCATCCACCTGCGCCACCATGAAGGTCCCGCGCAGGGCAAACAACTCGCGCCCCAGCGTCTCGGCGAGGGCGTCGCCCTTGGCCGCATTGTCGTTGGTAATGGCGATGATCTTGGTGCCCAGTTCGGGCACGTCACCCGCCATGAAGCCATGGATAACCGATAGCGACAGCACATCGGGTTCCGATTGCTCCAGCGCATAGAGCTTGTTCACAAAGCCCCGCATCGGCTCCTTGGAGGTCGGGAATACATCGATCATCCGGCAATCGAACACGCTCATCACCGGCTTGATCTCGCCCTTGAGCGCCCGCACCGCGATGGCCCACAGATCCCGCGCCCGATCGACGAAATCGATATGAGGGAATTCCTTGAACACCACGAAGAAGTTGGCCGCATTCACCCGCTTGGCCGTCAGATGGCTATGCGGATCAAGCTCGGCACAGACCAGCACATCCGGCCCGACAATGGCCCGCACGCGTGCCAGCAGATCCCCTTCAGGGTCGTCATAGCCTTGCGCCACCATCGCGCCATGCAGCCCCAGCACCACGCCGTCAACCGGCATAGCCGCCTGCAATTGCGCAAGAATTTCGTCGCGCAGTTCTTCATAGGTTGCCCGCGCCACCAGACCGGCAGGATCGGCCCAGCTGGCGCTGCCCTCGATCAGGGTCCAGCCCAGATCGGCGCATACCGCACGCCCCACCGTGATCGGCGCCGTACACAATGTCGGCGTCGCCGGATGCTCGCCCGCCTTGGCATAAAGCGAGGCTTCAAACGCCCGCTTGTCGATGGCGATAGGAGAAAACGTATTGGTTTCAGTGGCCAGGGCGGCGGTGAAGACGCGCACGTGGAAACTCGCAATAATGAAAATCGATGGGCTTGGCCTTGAGGTGCCCTTCAAGCAGGTTAGCACAGGCCATGGGGTGCAATCACGTAAGAAATTTACATTTTTGTCCGCAATTAGTCGATGAAACCGTGCTTTAGGCTCGCTATGCTGCCCTCTAGCGAAATTGCCTTTCAGAAAATCATCCAGGAGACCCGCTATGTCGATCAAACGCTATGGTGCTGAAAAATCCGGTGCCGGTGGCCAGAACCTGCCCTTCGCCCGCGCTGTCGAAGCCGATGGCTGGCTCTACGTTTCCGGCCAGGTGGCCATGAAGGATGGCGAGATCGTGCGCGGTGGCATTGTCGAAGAAACCCACCTCACCATCAAGAACGTCATCGCCATTCTCGAAGAGGCTGGCTACGGTCTTGAAGATGTGGTGCGCTGCGGCGTCTGGCTTGATGACCCGCGCGATTTCTGGAGCTTCAATGGCGTCTACAAAAGCTATTTCGGCGAGCACCCGCCCGCCCGTGCCTGCGTGCAGAGCCACATGATGGTGGACTGCAAGGTCGAGATCGATTGCGTCGCCTACAAGGCCAAAAAGTAGCATGAGCCCATCTCCATTCCGCCTTGATGGCAAGACCGTACTGATCAGCGGCGCCGGTGGTGGCATCGGCCAGTCACTGGTCGCCGCCTTCCGTGCAGCCGGCGCCTCTGTCGTCGGGGCGGATCGGGATGCCGCCATGCTCCAAGACCGCGAACTGAGCGCCCGGCTCTTGTTCGATCAGGCCGATGCCAAGGCGACGCGCGCCGCCGTGATGGACTATCTGGCAACCCATGGCGCGCCCGATGCGGTGATCTCCAATGCCGGCTTCACCCGGGCTGAGCATCTCGATCAACTCGATGATGATGTCTGGGCCGCCGAACTGGCAATCAACCTCAATGGCGCCTATGCCATGACCGACCCTATCGTGTCTGCCATGGCCGCGCGGGGCAGCGGCAGTCTGGTGTTCATCTCCTCGGTCAATGCGCTGGGTCACTACGGCAATCCGGCCTATTCGGCCGCCAAGGCCGGGCTGATCGCCTATGCCAGGGCGATCGCGGTCGAACGGGGCGGGCAGGGCGTCCGCGCCAATGTCATCTGCCCCGGTTCGGTCCGTACTCCGGCCTGGGATCATCGGCTGGAGGCGGACCCCACCCTGCTCGATAATGTGCTGCCGCATTATCCACTGGGACGCATGGTTCTGCCGGTCGAAGTCGCCAATGCCGCGGTGTTCTATTCCAGCGTCGCCGCTTCGGGTATCACCGGCACGGTGCTGCCTGTCGACGCTGGCCTGACCGCCGGCAATCTCCGTTTCGTCGATGAAGTCCTGAGGGGCAAATGAGCAAGATTTCCGACCTTGATACCCCCGCCGTTCTGATTGATCTCGACCGCGTCGAGGCCAATCTCAAGCGCGCACAGGATTATGCCGACAGCCACGGGCTCAAGCTGCGGCCGCACATCAAGACCCACAAGCTCCCAAGGTTCGCCCGGCTGGCGATGGATCTGGGTGCGGTGGGTATTACTGTCCAGAAACTGGGTGAAGCCGAGGTGATGGCCGATAGTGGCATCACCGAAATCTTCCTGCCCTACAACATTCTCGGGTCGGCCAAACTGGCCCGCCTCAAGGCGCTGCATGAGCGCGTGCATATCACCGTCACCGCCGATAGCGCGCAGACTGTCGCTGGTCTCTCGGCCACCTTTGCCGATGCGGCCGAGCCTCTCACCGTGCTGGTGGAATGCGATACCGGCATGGGCCGCTGCGGCGTGCAAAGTCCCGAGGCAGCGCTGGCGCTGGCGCAGACGATTGCAGCGTCCCCCGGACTGGTTTTCGGCGGGTTGATGACCTATCCCGCTGCCGGTCAGGTTGAGGCCAATCAGGCCTTTTTGTCCGCCGCACAGGACGCCCTGATTGCAGCCGATCTGGCACCAACTATCATTTCCAACGGCGGTACACCCGATCTCTGGCGCGCCCACGAGGTGACCGCCGCCACCGAGCATCGCCCCGGCACCTATATCTATATGGACCGGTTCCAGGTTTCCAAAGACGTTGGCGGTTTCGACGATTGCGCCCTGACGGTTCTGGCCACCATCGTCAGTCGCCCCACCGACGATCGCGCCATTATCGACGCCGGCTCCAAGGCGCTGACCAGCGATACACTGGGCATGGATGGCTTTGGTCTGATCGAGGAATACCCCGAGGCCCGGATTGTCGGGCTAAGCGAAGAGCACGGTACGATTGATCTGTCGGCCTGTACCGACAAGCCACAGTTCGGCGACACCGTCCGCATCATCCCCAACCACGCCTGCGTGGTCAGCAATCTGTTCGATCATGTGACGCTGATTTCGGGCGATGACGTCGTCGAGACGGTCGCGGTTGGCGCGCGAGGGCGAGTAGGCTGAGGAGGTAAGCGCCACCTGTGTGGCGTGACCCCTCCCCCTTGACGGGGGAGGCCGGGAGGAGGTGGAGCAAAGCGCGCCGATGACTGCAGTTGACCAAACCTTCTTCGACCGTCCCGTCGCCACCGTCGCCGCCGAACTGATCGGCGTTACCCTGCTGGTAAACGGCGTTGGCGGTCCTATCGTGGAGGTGGAGGCCTATGACGGCGCCGACCCCGCATCACACAGCTTTAACGGGCCGACACCGCGCAATGCCGCCATGTTTGGTCCGCCCGGCCACGCCTATGTCTACAAGATATACGGCATTCACTGGTGCCTGAATTTCGTTTGCCAGCCCGGCAGCGCCATTCTGATCCGGGCGCTGGAGCCAGCCCATGGGGTTGAGCGCATGCAGGCGCGCCGAGGTCAGCTTACGCCGCGTCAGCTCTGCTCGGGACCCGGCAAGATATGTCAGGCGCTGGGGATTGATGCGGCTCAGAACACCCTGCCGCTCGACGCGCCGCCCTTTGCGCTGATCCCCCGCGAACAGGCCCATGATATCGCCGCCGGACCCCGCATCGGCATTACCAAGGCGATCGATACACCCTGGCGTTTCGTGCGGCGCGGCTCGCCCTTTTTGAGCAAGCCGTTACGTTGATCGGGGAACTTTTTGCCCGGATCTGAATTTTTCCAGCACGAGACCAGCGCGCGTCAATCGGACATGGCGGCACAGGGAACGGGGTGGTTTTTCCGATTTCCCGCCCCGGCCAACGAAGCGGCAGCCGAGCCCTTATCCCGCCCGCGCTGGTCTCACCTCAAACTCGGGAGCCAGGCATGCCACAGGGTGATAAATCCGCTTACACCGACAAGCAGAAGCGCAAGGCCGAGCACATCGAGGATAGCTACGAGGAGCAGGGCGTCGGCAAGGACGAGGCGGAACGCCGCGCTTGGGCGACCGTCAACAAGCAGGATGGCGGGGGTAACAAATCGGGTTCGGGCCGCGACGACTAACCGGTCGCTCGCTTGTGCGGTGGATACCACCCACACGTGACCCCTGACGCCTTGCGGCGCACCCACCCCTGTGATTCAAGAGCCGGGTGAGCACACTAGAATCGGCCTTTGCATTGTTCGAGGCGGAGCGCACGGCGACGCCGCGCGACCCGCTCGCGGTTCTGCGCGAAGTTTTCGGCCATAAGAGCTTTCGTGGCCTGCAGCACGATGTCGTCAGTCATGTGGTGACCGGCGGCGACGCGGTGGTGCTGTTCCCCACCGGTGCTGGCAAGTCCATGTGCTACCAGATCCCGGCCATCTGCCGCCCGGGTGTCGGCATTGTCATCTCACCCCTGATTGCCCTGATGCGCGATCAGGTCGAAGCGCTCAAGCAGGCTGGTGTTGCCGCCGCTGCCCTCAATTCATCGCTGAGCGCTGACGAATCCGCTGAAGTGCGCGGGCAATTGCGGCGCGGCGAACTCGATCTGCTCTATGTGGCGCCCGAACGCGTGGCGACGCCCGGCTTTGCCAACATGCTGTCGGGCATTGATATAGCCCTGTTCGCCATCGATGAAGCCCATTGCGTGAGCCAGTGGGGGCATGATTTCCGGCCCGAATATCGTGAGCTGACCAAGCTCACCGAGCTGTTCCCCGGCGTGCCGCGCATTGCACTGACCGCGACGGCTGATCCGACAACGCGCGAAGACATCATTGAGCGTCTAGGGCTGGAAAGCGCTGAGGTCTTCACCACCAGCTTTGACCGGCCCAACATCTCCTATTCCATCGTTGAGCGCGACAAGGCCCGCGACCAGCTGCTCAGTTTCCTGGCGGCGCACAAGGGCAGCTCGGGCATTGTCTATTGCCTCAGCCGTGCCAAAGTCGAGGACACGGCAGACTGGCTGTCGCGCAAGGGTATTCCGGCGCTGCCCTATCATGCCGGGCTCAGCGCCGAGATGCGCAACACCAATCAGGACGCCTTCCTTAAGGAAGAAAATATCTGCATCGTGGCCACTGTGGCCTTTGGTATGGGTATCGACAAGCCCGACGTGCGCTACGTCGCCCATATGGACCTGCCCGCCTCCATCGAAGCCTATTATCAGGAAACCGGCCGAGCCGGTCGCGATGGCCAGCCATCAGATGCCTGGATGAGCTATGGCATGGCCGATGTGGTGCAGCGCCGCCGCATGATCGATGAGGGCAATGCCCCCGATGAGGTCAAGCGCCTCGAACACGGTAAGCTCAACGCCCTGCTCGGCGTTTGCGAAACGGCCGAATGTCGTCGCAAGGCGATCCTGAGCCATTTTGGCGAGGCCTATCCCGGCAATTGCGGCAATTGCGATACCTGCCGTTCGCCCGTGGAAACCTGGGATGGCACCGAGGCAGCCATCAAGGCGCTGGCCGCCATTTACCGCACCGGCATGCGCTTTGGCGCCGCGCACGTCATTGATGTGCTGATGGGCAAATCCACCGAAAAGGTCGAACGCTTCGGCCATCAGAATCAGGCCGTATTCGGTCAGGGGTCCGATCTCGACGCGCGCACCTGGCAATCGGTCATCCGGCAGCTGACGGCCTCGGGCCTCATCGTTGTCGATCACGCGGCCCATGGCGCGCTAACCCTAGGCGAGGGCGCCCGGGCGGTGTTCAGGCATGAGCGCAGCGTAATCCTGCGCAAGGACAGGCCCAAGAAAGCTACCGAGGTGCGTCGCCAACTGGCCAATGCCGTGGAACTTCCTGAACCCGCCATGAGCGTATTCAACGCCCTGCGCGAGGAGCGTCTGCGCATCGCCAAGGATCAGGGCGTGCCGCCCTATGTGATTTTCCACGATGCTACGCTGCGCGCCATGGCACTGGCCATGCCCGGCCATCCCCACGACATGCTCAACCTGCCCGGTGTCGGTCAGGCCAAGCTCGACCGCTATGGCGATGCCTTCCTGGCCGTTTTGGCACTGCAGAACTGAGCCATTGTCCATGACTGACCAGCATGTCGCCCGCCCCCGTTTCGCTGTCATCGACATTGCCCGGGGCATGGCCATCATCGCCATGGTGGCATACCATTTCTGCTGGGATCTCAGCTTCTTCCGCTTCATCGCGCCAGATGTCGGCCGCGACCCCGAATGGGTGGTCATTGCCCGTTCGATCCTCGCGGTGTTTCTGGCACTGGTCGGGGTAGGGCTGGTGCTCGGTCATGGCAGCGGCATTCGGTGGCACAGCTTTTGGCGACGCTGGGCCTTCGTGGTGCTGGGCGGGCTGGCCATAACCATTGGCACCTGGCTCGTCTTCCCCGATGGCTTCGTCTATTTCGGCGTGCTGCATGCCATCGCGCTGTTCAGCCTGCTGGGTCTGGCATTTGTGCGCGCGCCGCTCTGGCTGGTCATCGGGGTGGCCGTGGCGGTGATCGCTTTGCCATTCCTCTATGCAGACGCGTTGTTCAACGCCAAACCGTACTCGTGGATCGGTTTCTGGCAGGTGCCACCACCCACCAACGATCTGGTGCCGCTCTTCCCATGGTTTGGGGTCGTACTGGTCGGCATCATTGCTGCGCGCATTGTGCTGGCCTCCTCGTTGGCCACAAAACTCGCGGCCATCAGGCCACAGGGACGCCTGGCCAATACCCTGGCGTTCATGGGGCGCTGGAGTCTGCTGATCTATCTGCTGCATCAGCCCATCCTGCTGGCGCTCGTCGCGCCTGCAGCCGGCCTGCTGCAACCCGAGATCGCCATGCGGCAGAACGATTTTCTCGCTGCCTGCCAGTCGACCTGCATGGCGGGCGGCACCACGGCCCCGCTCTGCACCACCTATTGCCAGTGCGGGCTCGAAGGGGTGGAGCAGAACGATCTTTGGAATGCGGTGTTTACCGGCATGGTGACGGCCCAGGAACAGACCATCCTGGACGCCAGCAATCGCCAGTGTTCGGCCCTGATCTATCCCGAGCTCAATGCTACCCAATAACGTCCTGACGGGCACTAGAACGTTGCGATTTGCGTTTTTTGCTCAGATTCTATCTTGAATGGTAGGCGGAATGGGCATTCAATACGCACGCGAGTTGATTTGTCCGAGCCCCGGTGACGGTTGCCGCCCGGCTCGTTCGGACCCCACACAATTTTGAAGTCTGGATACTTCCTTGACCACCCACACGGCTGGCCGCGACCATTCACGCGGCGTTGCACGGGCACATTTGGCCGCCGCACATGCAGGCAAAGGCCGTCGTCCTCTGGTTCGAATTGCGCTGTTTTCCCTGCGTCATCCCTTTCAGGCATCGCTGGCGATTGGCGCGACCATTGTCGCCTCGGTACTGCAATTGATGATCCCGCGTCTGCTGGGGCAGGCGGTTGATCAGGCGCAGAACATCCTGACCGTAGCGGCCGATGATGCGCAGGCCGCCCTGATGTGGACCGCCATGACCCTGCTGGGCGTCTCGGTTGCCCGCGGCGCCTTCACCCTGTTGCAGAACTATTTCTCTGAATCAGTGGGCCATCATGTTGGCTATGAACTGCGCCTGGCCTTTTACGACAAGGTGCAAAAGCTCTCCTATTCCTATCATGACAAGGTCCATACCGGTGATCTGATCACCATGGGGCTGCTCGACCTGGACGGCGTGCGCATGTTCTTTGCCACCGGTCTGGTCCGCACCATCCTGCTCTCGGTACTGATCGGAGTGGGCGCCTATATGCTGCTGAGCACCGACCTGATGCTGGGCCTGTTGGCGCTGAGTTTTGTGCCCTTCGTGGCGTGGCGCTCTTCGGTGGCCCAGCTTACCCTGCGCACCACCTGGATCGCGCTGCAGAAAAAGCTCAGTGGACTGACCCGGGTGATGGAAGAAAACCTGGGGGGCATTCGCGTGGTCCGCGCGTTCTCGGCGCAGGATTTCGAACTCGACAAGTTTGAAGCCGCATCGCGCGAGGCGCTTGAGTTGTCTCACCAGCGCGTCAATGTCCGTGTGCGCAATACCAGCGCCATGACCTTTTCCTTCTTTGCCGCAATGGGATTGGTGCTCTGGTTCGGTGGCAACAAGGTGATCGACGGTGAGATCAGCGTCGGAACGCTGGCGACCTTTCTGACCTTCATGACCATTCTGCAGATGCCGGTGCGCCAGCTGGGCATGATGGTCAATTCCTATGCCCGTGCCTCAATCTGTGGGGAGCGCCTGTTCGGCTTTATCGATGAGCCTCTGGCCATTGATGACGCGCCGGGCGCCACCGACCTCACCATCGACAAGGGCACGCTGCGCTTCAACGACGTCCGCTTCACCTATCCCGGCGCCACCCATGCAACGCTTGATGGCGTCAGCTTTGAAGCCAGGGCCGGCCAGACGGTCGGTATTGTTGGCGCGCCGGGCAGTGGCAAGTCGACGCTGGCGCATCTGATCCCGCGCTTTTATGACATCGATGGCGGCTCCATCACCATTGATGGTCAGGATGTCAGTCAGGTTACGCTGCAGTCGCTGCGCCGCGCCGTGGCCGTCGTGCAGCAGGATACCTTCCTGTTCACCACCACCATCGAGAACAACATCGCCTACGGTGATCCCTGGTCCAAGGAGACCAAGATCGAAAAGGCCGCCGAAAGCGCCCAGCTGCACAACTACATCATGGGTCTGCCCGCCGGTTACGACACCGTGGTGGGCGAGCGCGGCGTCTCGCTTTCCGGTGGGCAGCGCCAGCGCCTGTCGATTGCCCGCAGCCTTGTGCTCAAGCCAGCAGTGATGGTGTTCGATGATTCCACCGCGGCCATTGATGCGGGCACCGAACACCGTATTCGCAGCGCCATCCGCCGTTACGCCAAGGACCGGGTGACGCTGGTCATCTCCCATCGCCTCAGCTCGCTGCTGCATGCCGACACCATTCTGTTCCTCGAGAACGGCAAGATTGTCGAACAGGGCACGCATGACGAACTTCTGGCATTGGGAGGGCGCTATCGCGCGCTCTATGACCTGCAAACCCGCCCCACCGACGATATCGAACTCGGGAGCGCAGCCCAATGAGCGCTATTGATCAAGACGAACGCGAAACCGCATCCTTCCCCGGTCAGCGTCCCCCCCGTGCCAGCGTCGGCAGCCACCGCATTGAAGAAGAGATTTTCGGCAAGGCCTATGACCCCAAAACGGTGCGCCGTATCTGGGCCTTTGTGCGCCCCTACAGGCTGCGCATCTATCTGGCCGTGGCAGCGGTGCTGGTGTTTACCACCACCCAGCTGGCGATCCCCCTGATCATCGGGCGCGCCATCGATAGCGGCATGACCCAGGGCGGCAACGCCACCAATCTGCTGTGGGCCATCGGCGCCTTTGCCATCGCCGTCCTGTTCAATTTTGGCGCGTCCTTCGTTCAGGAAACCGAAGTTGGCAAGGTTGCTGAAAACGTGCTGTTCGACATGCGCCGCGCCATGTTTGCACAACTCCAGCGTGTCTCGCTCAGCTTTATGGACAAGACTGAAGTCGGCCGCCTGATGAGCCGATTGCAGGGCGATGTGAACTCCATGCAGGAGTTTTTGGAAACCTCGGTGATCTCGGTCGGCGACATGGTGCTGCTGGTCGGTATCGTGGTGGTGCTGCTCAGCCTCGATTTTCGTCTGGGCCTGCTGACCCTGTCCACTATGCCCATCCTGTTTGTGGTGCGCATCTTCTGGTTGCCCCGCGCCAAGCGTGCCTTCTGGGCGGCGCATGAAACCAATTCGATCACCGCCGGCGCCATGGCCGAGGGGATCAATGGCGTGCGCACGGTGCAGAATCTGGACCGTCAGAAGGTCAATTTCGACCTGTTCGATGACAAGGCCTACGCCAATTTGCGCACCCAGCTGACCGGCTCACGCTTTGCCCAGGTCATGGTGCCCATCGTCGACAGTCTCACCGGTTCAGCCATGGCCATCGTTGTGGTGGTGGGCGGCTCGCTGGTGCTCAATGGCGGACTCGAAGTCGGCGTCATCGTCGCCTTCCTGTTCTATGTGCAGCGCTTCTTTGATCCGATCCGCTCGCTGACCATGCAGTATTCCATCATGCAGCGGGCAATGACCTCGGGCCGGCGCATCACCGAAGTGCTCGATATTCCAGCCTCCATCAACGACAAGCCCGGCGCGATCGAGTTGACCCGCGACATGGATGGCTCGGTCGAGTTCCGCAATGTCGACTTCGCCTATGATGCTGATCGTCCGGTGCTCAAGAAGGTCAGCTTCAAGGTCAAGCCGGGCGAGACCGTCGCGCTGGTCGGCCCCACCGGATCGGGCAAGACCAGTGCCATGGCACTGGTGCATCGCTTCTACGAAGTGCAGTCGGGCGCCGTGCTGGTTGGCGGGCACGACGTCCGCGACATCACCCAGGAATCGCTGGGTCAACAGGTTGCCATGGTGCTCCAGGAGGCCTTCCTGTTCACCGGCAGCGTGTTCGAGAACATTCGCTACAATAAAAGTACGGCTACTCTTGAAGACGTCATTGACGCGGCCAAGGCCGTGGGAGCGCATGAGTTCATCGTCCGCCTGCCCGAAGGCTATGACACAGTGCTCGAACAGCGCGGCTCCAACCTCTCGCAAGGCCAGCGGCAATTGCTCAGTTTTGCACGGGCGCTGGTGGCCGACGCCAAGATACTGGTGCTCGACGAAGCCACTGCCAATATCGACAGCTATACCGAGCGACAGATTCAGAAGGCGCTGTTGACCCTGCTTGAGGGTCGCACCGGCATGGTCATTGCCCACCGGCTGGCCACCATTCGTGGCGCCGATCGGATCATCGTGCTGCAGAATGGCGAACTGATCGAAACCGGCAATCATGACGAACTGATGGAACTCGGCGGGCTCTACGCCAAGCTCTACAACATGAACTATTCCAGCTTTGACGACATTCCCGATGAACTGGTGAGCCAGGGCAACGCGAAGGCCGCCTCAACCTGAGGCGGTCTGGCTGGCCAGCGCTTCCCGGCGCGTATTCGGCATCCCCTCATGCCGCATTGGTTCTTGGCGCATGCCACCGGCGCAGTCATGACTAGCCTCAGCTTTGAGGGAAAACGGGCATGACGATCTTGATCACTGCGGTGCTGCTGCTGGCAGTGTTTGCCACGTCAACACTCTCGGGCGTCTTCGGCATGGCCGGCGGCCTCGTACTTCTGGGCATTCTGCTGACAATTCTGCCCGTGGGCACTGCAATAGCGGTTCAGGGCGCCATCCAGATTGTCGCCAATGGTTCTCGGGCTTTTCTGTCCCGCGCCTTCATCGACTGGAAAATCCTCGGCACCATCTGCCTGGGGCTGCTGGTGGCGGGCATCATCCTGTTCATCGTGCGTTACACGCCCGATCTGGCCACCGTCTGCATCACCATCGGTCTGCTGCCCGTTCTGGTCTGGATCCCCAAGCACTGGCTGGCGCTTGATGCCAGCAAGCCAGCGCACGCATTTTTCTGTGGCCTGCTCGGCGGTGGGCTGAACCTGACGGTCGGCGTGTCCGGCCCCACCGTCGATATCTTCTTCATCCGTACCGAGATGGATCGCCGCAAGGTTATTGCCACCAAGGCGGCCACCCAGGTCGTGTCCCATGCCGCCAAGGTTGTGTTCTACTGGAATGCCACCCAGGTCCTGACCCCGCTTGAATGGGGCGCCATTGCGCTGGCCGCGCCCTTCGCCATTGCTGGCACCAGTGCAGGACACTGGATCCTGCAGCGGCTGACCGACGCCAATTTCCGCGCCTGGACGCGACTGATCGTGACCGCGATAGGGATTTTCTATCTGCTGCGCGGCATTTCCTTGCTGATCTGACGCTGATGGGTATGGTGCCCTCAGGAGACCAGATGACACCGTTCGACAGCGTTACCGCGCGCTTGATTCTATTGCTGGCCGATACCGGTTCGATCGGCCGCGCCGCCGAGCGCGAGGGCATTGCCTCTTCGGCTGTCAGCCGCCGCGTATCCGATCTCGAAAGCCGCCTGGGGGTCGTCCTGTTTGACCGCTCCGCGCACGGGGTCAGGCTGACCACGGCGGGTCTGTCCTATGCCGAGGGTTGTCGCACCGTCTTGCGCGCCATTGCCGACCTCGATGCCGTCATGGCCGATTTTGGCAGCGGCCAGCGCGGCGCACTCCGACTGGCCTGTACCAGTTCGGCACTCACCGGGCGGCTGCCCGAATTGCTCGCACGCTACGCGGACAAGCATGTCGGCATCGATCTCGATATTCAGGAAATGAGCGCAGCCAAAGCACTGCTGGCACTGGACGAAGGGCGAGCCGATGTCGCCATCGTCTCGGACAATTACGATTTCACGCGCTTCGACATCAAACCTTTTGAGGATGATCGAGTGTGGGTTGTGGCGCCGCCCGATCACGCCCTGGCGGACCGGATCGAGCCGCGCAAGGATATCGCCTTTGCCGATGTGCTCGATCATCCAATTGTCGGCATTCATCACGCCGGCTCGCTTGATCGACTACTGGCCGATGCCGCCAAGGCCGCCGACAAGCCGCTGACGGAAACGCTGCGCGTCGAGAGTTTCCCGGCGCTGGTGCGCATGGTTGAAGCCGGTTTTGGCATCGGCTTTCTACGCTCGACCAGCCTGCATCTGCTGGCCGGCACCGATCTGATCTGCGCCCCTTTGGCGGAGCCTTGGGCATTGCGCCAGCTTCTGGTGGCGCGCCGCAAGTCGACGCCGCTCTCGGCCGCGGTCAAGACCTTCATTACCTTGTGCAGCGAAACCTACGTCCCCTCAATCTGAGGCTTGCGACATTTCGGCGCTTTCGCGCGCCGCGGCGCCATCCTATGAGTGAGCCATGAACAGCGCGCGCAGCTTCAGCAGAGAAATCGGAACGGCCCTGGCCGTGCTCGCCGTCTATCTGTTTACCATTCTGGCGCCGCTGCACGAAGCCCGCGCCAGCCAACTGGCCTTTGAG
The DNA here is from genome assembly GCF_018334155.1 of Devosia litorisediminis. Lineage (NCBI taxonomy): Bacteria > Pseudomonadati > Pseudomonadota > Alphaproteobacteria > Hyphomicrobiales > Devosiaceae > Devosia > Devosia litorisediminis. Next base: position 336,397 of record NZ_JAGXTP010000002.1, read on the forward strand.
GAACTCGGCTACAGCACCATCCAGACCGGCTGGGTGCTGTGTAATTCGCTCGAAACCAATGGGCAGGACGGCGACGTTTCGCTCACCAAATGTCCCGTAACCGGTATTGGCAAGCCTGCCGCGGTGGCGCCCACGTCGACAGCGCTGGTACTCGAGCAGCGCCCCGCACGCCTGACGGCCCCGCGCCCCTTTGCGACGCAGACCCCGACGCCTGTGATCATTGCCGCACCATCGGGACCGCGCGGACCGCCGGCACTGGTTTGACCGCCTGAGCCATTGGGCTCGCCTCAAATCACACTGCCATTTCCGGAGATCATCATGATCACTCTGCTGCGCGCCGCCCTTGCGGCCACTCTTCTGCTCGTTACCCCCGCCTTCGCCCATAACGGTGTTGTTCACCTCGGTGAAATCAACATCTCGGCGCCCTTCACCCGCGCCACCCTGCCCAATGCGCCGGTCGGGGGGGGCTTTCTGACCATCGAGAATACAGGTGATCAGACTGACCGTCTCATCTCGGCCACATCCAGCGTAGCTGGCGACACCCAGATCCACGAAATGTCCATGCAGGGCGACGTCATGAAAATGCGTGAATTGGCCGAAGGGCTGGAAATCCCCGCCGGTGCAACCGTGGCCATGGCTCCCGGCGGCTACCACATCATGTTCATGGGTCTCAATCAGGCCTTCGTTGAAGGCGAAAGCATCACCATCACGCTGGTATTTGAGAAGGCCGGTTCGGTTGAAATCGAACTGCCCGTGCTGGGCACTGCAGCCGATAGTGCAGGGCATGGCGCAATGGAAATGGATCACGACGCCAGCCAGGATGTTGCGCCCATGATGGACCATGGCGCCCTGAACAGCGAAAGCACCAATTGATGGACCTTGGGACCATTCGTTTCTGGCTCTGGGGATTGGTTGGTGCGCTGGCATTGACGGCCGGAGCCGGGGTGTTTTTGCTGCGCGAACCACCCAAACCCGCGTCGGGCTTTGGCACGGGGAGCTATGATCTGGTTGATCAGAAAGGCAATGCGGTGGATGAAACCATCTTTGTGGGCCATCCCTCGGCGCTATTCTTTGGTTTCACCCATTGCCCTGAAGTGTGCCCCACAACCATGGCGGAAATGGCCGGTTGGTTTGAAGCGCTTGGCGATGAAGGCGAGAATCTGCGCGCCTACTTCGTCACGGTCGATCCAGAACGCGATACGCCAGAAATCCTCGCTGACTATGTCGGTTGGGTCAGTGATCGCATTACCGGCCTGACCGGCTCGCCCGAGGAAATTGCCAAGATCGCCCGGTCCTGGGCTGTCTTTTACGAGCGCGTGCCGCTCGAAGGCGACGATTACACCATGGACCACAGCGCCTCGGTTTTCCTGATCGACGACAACGGCGAATTCCAGGGCACAATTGCCTATCGCGAAGATCAGACCACGGCACTGGCAAAGCTGCGCATGCTGCTGGCCAAGTCCTGATCCCCAGCGCCCGGTCTGTTTAAGTTCAGCCCGGGCGCTTATAATATGACGGAAAATATCACATTAGCTTTTGACTCCGCTTGGCGGCGTGGATAATAACCGGACATACTCAATCATGTTTGATTGTGCCCCTGTTTGTCGTTCCCGATTGGATGCCAAGTGAACAAGCTTACTCACACGCCCGCCATTCTCGCAGCGCTGGTCGCTGGCGCTCTTGCCCTGCCCAGCATGTCCCTGGCGCAAGACGTCACGGTCACCCATGCACAGGGCGAAACCACTATTTCCGGTGTGCCAGCAAAGGTGCTGACCTCGGACTGGGCTGCATTTGATAACCTGCATGCCATGGGCATTGCCGTTGCCGGCGTACCTGCCTCCAACTCCCCGGCTTATCTTCAGGGGTTCGTGGCGCCAGATGCGTTGCAGATCGGCTCGCTGTTTGAGCCCGATTTTGAAGGCATCGCCGCCTCGGAAGCTGATCTTTACGTCGTTGGCGCCCGCTCGCGCGCAGCCTATGAGACGGCCAAGGACATTCTGCCCACCATCGATATGTCGATCGACAATGCCGACATCATTGGTGGCATTGAGGCCAATCTGACCAAGCTGGGGGAAATCTTCCAGCTGCAGGACAAGGCTGCCGAACTCAACGCCGCGCTCGACGCCAAGGTGGCTGAGGTCAAGGCTGCTGCCGACGGCAAGGGCAATGCTCTGGTGCTGGTCACCAATGCCGGCAATGTCGGCGTCTATGGTCCCGACAGCCGCGTTGCCTGGATCCACAATCAGCTCGGTATTCCCACTGCCATGCCTGACGTCGAAGATGGCGATCACGGTGGCGACGGCATCTCGTTTGAGTTCATCCTGGAAACCAACCCCGACTGGCTGTTCGTTATCGACCGCGATGCGGGAACCGGCGAAAGCACCGGCGCAGCCGCTGCCCTGCTCGATAACGAACTGGTCAACCAGACCAGTGCTGCCCAGAACGGGCACATCGTCTATCTCGATCCGCAGGCTGCCTACATCACCATGCACGGCTATACCGGCGTGATGCTGCTGCTCGATCAGGTGCTGGCCGGCCTGAACGGCTGATCCCACGAGAACCAACCAACACCCGGCTGTTTCGGCAGCCGGGTGTTTGCCTGTTTGATTGGAGCTGGTCGCGATGCGCCTGCTTGCTCTTGCCATCGGGGCAACTATTGCCCTGGCCATTGTCAGCCTGTTTGTTGGTGTCAGCGATGTTTCGCTTGGCACCCTTTTGGCGTCTGACGCTGATAGCCGCGCGATGCAGGTACTGCTGATCAGCCGTATTCCACGCACACTGGCGATCATTCTGGCGGGCAGTTCGCTCGCCATTGCCGGGCTGGTGATGCAGATGGTGGTGCGCAACCGCTTCGTCGAACCCTCCACCGCGGGCACAACCGAAGCTGCCAGCCTCGGTTTTCTCGTCGTCACCATTCTGGCGCCGGGCTGGCCCTTGATGGCCAAGATGCTGGTTGCCGCTGCCTTTGCTTTGGCGGGAACCGCTTTGTTCCTGCGGATTTTGCGGGTGGTGCCGCTGCGCGACCAATTGCTGGTGCCGCTGGTCGGCATCATGCTGGGCGGCATTATTGGGGCCGTCACCAGTTTTTTTGCCTACCGATACGGTCTGCTGCCCTCGCTGCTCGCCTGGAACATGGGCGACTTCTCCGGCATTCTTCGCGGCCGTTACGAACTGCTCTGGATCGGTCTAGCCTGCGCCATTCTCGCCTATATCGCTGCTGACCGGTTCACCGTGGCGGGCATGGGCAAGGACTTCACCACCAATCTGGGTCTGAACTATGAGCGCGTCATGGTGCTCGGACTGGTCATCGTTTCGCTGATCAGCGCAGTGGTACTGGTCAGCGCCGGGTCCATCCCGTTTCTGGGCCTGATCATTCCTAATCTGGTCAGCCTGTTTGTCGGTGACAATATGCGCCGCACCGTGCCCTGGGTGGCTGTGTCTGGAGCCGGCTTCGTGCTGGCCTGCGATATTCTGGGACGCCTGATCCGGGCTCCCTATGAAATCCCCATCAGTGTGGTGGTCGGCGTCGCCGGTAGCGCCATCTTCCTCTATCTGCTGCTGCGGACCCCGCGCCATGCCAGTTAAGCTCTCTCGCCCGGTCCTTGCTCTGATCGTTCTCAGCCTGCTCGCGCTGGTTTCACTTCTCTGCTTCATGACGCTCGGCGCCAAGGGTAGCTGGAGCTTTGTGCTGCCGTTCCGAGGCCGCAAACTGCTGGCGCTGGTGCTGGTGGCCTATGCGGTGGCGGTCTCGACCGTGCTATTTCAGACGGTCACCAATAACCGCATTCTGACCCCCTCCATCATGGGGTTCGACGCGCTCTACATCCTGCTCCAGACCGCCATTGTCTTTTTTCTGGGCGCCGGTGCCTTGACCACGCTGAACGACCAGGCCCAGTTCGGTGTCGAGATCGTTGTGATGGTCGTGTTCTCCGGCCTGCTGTTCCGCTGGCTGTTTCTGGGTGAAGAGCGCAGCCTGCATTTGCTGGTACTGGTCGGGATTGTCTTTGGCATTCTGTTTCGCAGCCTGAGCCAGTTCATGCAGCGTCTGCTCGATCCCAACGCCTTCAATGTGCTGCAGGACAGCTTTTTTGCCAGTTTCGCCACGGTCGATACGACCTTGCTGACCACATCTACCATCATTGTCATTGCCGTTAGCCTGGTCGCGTTCCGCCTCGGTCACACCTTCGATGTGCTCGCGCTTGGGCGGTCCCAGGCGATCAATCTGGGCGTGCCCTACAAGCGCACGGTGGTGACCATTCTGATGCTGGTCTCGGTGCTGGTCGCCGTCTCCACCGCGCTGGTGGGACCCATCACCTTTTTCGGCCTGTTGGTCGCCAGTCTTGCGCACGGATTGGTGGGCACCAGCCGTCACAAATTCGTGCTGCCTGCTGCCGTGCTGCTGTCGATCATCTTTCTGGTCGGCGGCCAGACCGTGCTCGAACGCGTATTTGCCTTTGATACGGCCCTCTCGATCATCATCGAGTTTCTGGGTGGTATCGTCTTTATCTTCCTTGTTCTGCGGAGAGCTGCCCGATGATCGTCACCCAGGGCGTCACCAAGCATTACGGGACCAGTTGCGTTGTCGACGGCGTCTCGCTGCACCTGCCGGCCGGCGGCATCACCTCAATTATCGGCCCCAACGGCGCGGGCAAGTCCACGCTGCTTTCAATGGTCAGTCGCCTGATGGCCATGGACACCGGCACCGTTGTCATTGATGGACTCGATATCGCGACCACGCCCAGCGACGTACTCGCGCGCCGCCTGTCCATTTTGCGCCAGGACAACCACATGACCGCCCGTCTGACGGTGCGCGATCTGGTCAGCTTTGGTCGCTATCCCTATTCCAAAGGACGTCTGACCACAGAGGATCAGCACCACATCGAACAGGCGCTGGGTTACCTCAACCTGCTCGAACTTGCTGATCGCTTCCTTGACGAGCTTTCGGGCGGCCAGCGTCAGCGGGCGTTTGTCGCCATGGTGCTGTGTCAGGACACTGATTATGTGCTGCTCGACGAGCCGCTCAACAATCTCGACATGAAGCACGCTATGGGCATGATGAAACTGCTGCGCCGTGCCGCCGATGAGCTCGGCAAGACCGTGGTATTGGTGCTGCACGACATTAATTTCGCGTCCTGGTATTCGGACTACATCGTCGCCATGAAGCTGGGCAAGGTGGTGGGGCAGGGCGCTGTCGATGCCATGATTGATCCCGAGGTACTCTCGAAAATCTACGAGATGGACATCAAGGTGCACCAGATCGGTGGGCAGAAAATCAGTGTCTATTACGGGTGACGATTCAGCCTGCGATGGCTAACCTGAAGCCAAGATCGCAAAGGAGCGCACCATGAAGCCATCGATTTCCATCATTACCATCGGTGTCGATGATCTGGAGCGCGCCTTCGTGTTCTATCGGGCTCTGTTCGACATCGCCGAAGAGCAGATCGGCGCTGGAGAAGACCACGTAGCCTTCTTTTTTGATGACGGCTTTTCCTTTGTATTGTTCCCGCGCGAGCAGATCGCCCAGACAGCCGGCAAGGACATCGCCGTGGCCGGGACGCCCGGCTTTGTGCTCAGCCACCAGGCATCCAGCGCAGCAGAAGTCGACGAAATCTTGCGCAAGGTGCTGGCCGGTGGTGGCGCCATAGTCACCGAAGGCACCCAGTCCGAATGGGGCTATTCTGCCTATTTCGAGGACAGTGAAGGCAATATCTGGGAGCTGATGGCTCAGCCGCCCGCCAATTAGCTGCTAGAAGCCGCCGCCGGTCTTGAAGCCGCCATGCTTGCGTGTGCCGCCTGAGCCGGTGCGGGGCCGTGAAAACCCGCCGCCTGATCCCGGGCCACCCGAGGGGCGTCCGAAACCGCCACCGAAGCCGCCCTTGGTCTTGCCGCCCGCACCGCCACCAAAGCTGTTATCGGGCCACTTGAAGCCGCCATTATCTGGCCAGGGGTTGTTCGAGCGCTGACGACCATTATTGGGCAGGCCGACGCCACCACCCCAGTCCGAGGTGCCTGCGCTCCAGTTCTGGCTGCGCTGCCAACTGTCCCAATAGCTCGCAGCGGTAATGCCGCCGCGCAGGAAATCATTGAGCAGATCGCCCACCAGCCGGTCTTCGCGGAAGGTCGAGCGCGGATCATCAAACCGCTGCCTTTTGAACTCCCACTGAATGTCTTCTAGCTCGCGCCGCCGGGCCGCCAGGGTCTTGAGGCGCTCTTTCTGCTCGCGCGTCTCCTGATCTTCTTCGCGTGCCCGGGCTCGGGCATCGTCGATCTGGGCAACGATCGTGTCGTCTTGGCCTGTGCGGGTGCGACGGGCGTCAGCCAGCAGGGTTTTGATATCTTCGCGCCCTAGTGCGGTCGCCAGTTCTGCCGATGCGCTTTCAAAGGCCGGGTTGAGCCCTTGCGACAGGCCGGCAACGGTCTTGGCGGTCTCATCGCGCTGGTCCTCATGCGCCATGATTTGAGCATCCAGCGCATCGATCCGCTGCTGAGCGCTTTCCATCGCTTCGCGAATGGGTTTGCCCCCGGCGGTGTCGATAGCTTCGGTCTCCAGAGCATCCAGCTCGGTCTCGGCCACGCTGGCAATCGCAATCTGCCGTTCGGCATGCTCACGCAGCCGCAACGGAATCTCATTGAGCATGGCAAAGTTCGGCCGCGCCTTGTGGAATTTGATCAGTCCGGCCACCAGGCCGTCGAGATAGCGCACCAGATTGTTGGCGCGATAGTTCGAGGTGCCATAGCCGGCTTCCCACAGATACATAAACAGAGGGTCGTCGCGGTAAGGCTGTCCCTTTTCATCACGGTCCGCTTCGGCCTGTTCGGTCTTACGCATCGACTGCGCCGCCACGTCAGCCAGCTCGCTGGCCTTCTGCCGCTTGGCAGCAAAGGCGGGGTCGCGCGCAATCGTCGCCCCCAGCTTGCTCGCCAGCGCCTTGAGCTGGGCCTGATGGCTCTCAAACTGCTTGAGCGCATCGGCGCGTTCACCGGTGAGTTTGTTGAGCGCTTCGTCAATGCTGGCAATAGCGTTTTCGGCCTTGCTCAGCTCTTTGGCATGGGTCTTGATCTGCGCGCGTGCCTTGGTCTCAGCCGTGGTAATGGCGCCATCAAGCTCGCCCTGCACCGCCGGGTCGAGCCGCAAACGGGCCAACTGCCGGAACAGCTCGGCCTCGCTCTCGCGGATCTTGCTGATACGCTCGGCCGAACGGGCAAGACGCTTGGAAATTTCGTCTTCCTCGCGACGGATATCGCGCATCGCCTCGTCAAGGCTCGCCAGGGCTTCGGGACCGCGGATACTCATAGCTCTACCACCGCGTTACCGCCCCGCCGGATACCGGCACATTGTATTCGACATCTACAAAACCATACGATTTACGACCGATCTCATTGCTCTGGATGATGCCGTCATCCTGCTTGTCGGCCACGACGGCCTCATAGACCGACTCTGGGACCCGCACGCCCCATTTAGCAACAGTTTCTGTCTGCCCGTTCTCCTCGTTCAGGATTGGCAGGCTGATGGCATCTCCATCGGTATCGAGCGCTTCGACCACCAGATAGTAATTGGTGGCGTCGGTATTGATTTCCGGAAAGGTCCAGAAGCCCGATTGCTCATCGGGGCGATTGACCACCCGCAGTGTATATTCCTGACGTAACTGGTCGCGCAGCGTGGTCAGATCAGCAACCGCTGCTTCTGCAGCAGCGCGGTCACCTTCAGCAGCAAAGGTTTGACCGCGGGTCCGCAGGGCCTCGGCATCCACAACGGCCTGCTGCACCTTGGTTTCTTCAAAAATGGTCTCATATAGCGCGTCCATCTGCGCTGGCAGACCTTCGGCCAGCTCGATCCTGGCCTGTTCGGCCTGTCCGGCTTGATACGGTTGCCAGACGCCGAAATAGCCAATCATGACCGCCAGTACCGCGCCGACTATGGCGAGCACGGGCTTACCCCATTGCTTGCGACCCACATAGAGCTTGGCCAGGGTCACACCGAAGCTTGGCTCGGGCGCGTCATAGGCAAAACGACTTTCCTGCAGTGCCGCCACACCCTCTTTGAGGATGTGGTCTGGCACTTCAATGCCCTGCTGATGATAGATATCGCGCAGCTTGGAGATCAGTTGCGCTTCTTTGGCGTCGGTGTCGAGTTCACGCGTCGCCAGACCTTGCTGGTGACGCAGGGTATCCACCACATCCATCGCCAGCATGACTTCGTCCAGGGGTGCAGCGGACTTTGCGGTCGCGTCACTCATAATTGCCGTCCACCCGTATGCGTCTCTCGGCTCAGTTCCGGTCCTCGAGCAGCAGCGCATTGCCCTCGGCAGCCAAAGCCGCCAGACGGCGCTTGCCATCTTCCACAGCGTCGCGGATTTCCTCGGAATTCTTGGTCGACGCGACGCGCATCTCGTTGATGATGGTGCGGCTCTTCTCCTGGAAGTTCACCACCGAATCCACCAGCTTCTTGACCGCATCGGCGCGCACCGTTGGGCCGTAGCCAGCCCGGACGGCTTCCTCGGTCACCTTGTCGCCGATCTCGGAAAGGGTTTCGAGGCTCTTGCTCATCCCTTCCTTCATGGCGTTCAGTGTCTCGGTGGATTCATGCAGGCCAAACATGCCGGTGAACGACGCGGACAATGCGGTCAGCACGGTCTCATTGGTCGAGAAGAACGAAATCGACTGCTGATAGACCCGCTCCTTGGCATTGGTCGTCTGCATCAGACGAGCCATCACCACTTCGGACGTGTTGTACGAAATGGTCAGATTGTCCGAGAGGTCCTTGGCGATCTGATAGCGCGACTCTTCATTTTGCATGTCGCGCAGCTTTTCGTCGCGATCCATTTCCAGACGCGCACGATCAGCAGGAACGCTGCCGGCATACGTCGAGACGGCTTCCGAAGCAGCCTGGAGGATGTTCTTTTTCTCGGTGAGACGCTTTTCAGCGGTCCCCAGCACTTCCAGGGCCATCACTTCTGACTGCTTGAGCGCGCCACGGAAGTCGCGATAGGCCTCCAGAATGGTGTGTTCGCGGTCGATCTGATCCTTGGTGTCGGCCGTGACGGCCAGATAGGTGTCACGGATTTTGTCAAAGCGCGTGGCGATATCGCCGCGGCTGACCTTCATCCACACATTGGACGCCCGCTCAAGCAGGTCGAGCTTGTTGTCTGCCAACTGGTCGACCATGCCCTTGGCGTCGTCGCGGATGGAATCAAAACCCTTGGTGATGTCTTCGTAGCGCTCACCGATCTTCATGGCGGCGATCTGCTCGCGGACAACTTCATTGAAGGCGCTCGCCTGGCTCAACGTGCGACCAATCAGTACCACGCGGGTCTCGTCCAGTTCGGTGATCTTGGCGAGCAGGCCGGTAATGGGGGCTTCACCCTGCTGTTCAGGCCAGATCCCCAGGTCGCGAATGGCGTTGACCGCCTTGTCCAGATACTGCAGCGGCTTGTCAGCCGACATCGCGACTGGCGCCACTTCAGTTGCTGGTGCAGTGGTCACTTCATTGGCCATTGTATCGCTCCCCGTATGATTGACGCCGAACCGGCGGAATGCCCTCGTCGCGCTATTGATCGCCGCTGGGTCGCTGCCTGACAATTGCAACTGCCCATTCAGACAACTATTTAGACCATATTGGTGCGAAAAAGCCGCACGTAAAGAGCAAGGCCCGCAACTATGGCAAGCAAGTGTTTCTGGTGGTATCGCGGCCACAATAGGGCCGTCATGCAACATAAGCGCGAAGGTAGCCGCTAATGGACTTTGGTGGACGCTATATCGTCGCCGCCCCGCGCGTGGCCGTGTGGGCTGCACTCAACGACACCGCCATGCTCAAGGCGGCGATTCCGGGCTGTCACAAGATTGCCTGGTCCGGCGCGGACACGCTGGATCTTGAGATCAAGGTCAATCTTGGCGTGGTGCACCCCGTCTTCAAAGGCGATCTGGCCCTGACCGGCATCGTGCCAGCGGAGCGCTATACGCTGACCGGGCGGGGCAAGGGTGGATTGCTCGGTCTGGCTGAAGGCTCGGCCGACATCGTTCTCTCCGATCGCGGCGAGCAGACGTTGCTGGTGTTTGACGCCAAGGGCGGTGCGTCGGGCCAGATCATGAAGCTGGGCAAGGCAATCATCGGCAATTCGGCGCAGAAGATCATTGACGGCTTCTTTGAGCGGTTCGGCGCGGCCATGGGTGCTGAGGTTACCCCGCTGCCGGTCGAGGAGGACGCCAGCACCAATTAAGCGCGCGCTAACCATGCCCTCATCTGCCCTCAAACCATCACAATCGGACGGTCTCAATTGCAGTAGGGAATGCCTCCGCATTCGCTCAACCTTGAAACAAATTGCAATGACCTCCCGCACAAGAGACACGATCGCCCTGTTCGCTATTGGCTCCCTGGCCATTCTGGTGGTGTTCTCGCCCGATATTGATCTCGAGGGCCTGTTCCAGTCCGTCCTGTCGCGCTGGTAGCTCTGGTCGATAGTTTGGGCAAATCGCCGCGCAGCACGCAGGCTTGATGTTCAAAATTTGACCAATCGGAAAAAAATGGGCGATTCCATCTTGCAAGTGCTGCATTTGCACGGTTGTATCGCTGCCTAGAGCACGCCGAGTGTCCGCTGGAGCGTATTGCCAGCGCGAGCGTGCGAGACAGGGAGACGAACTCGATGAAATTTTCCACCTTTACCAAGGCTGTTGCTGGCGGCGTTGCGCTGAGCGCGATCCTCACAGGCACTGCCTTTGCCGACCCCGCAGTCATCTATGATCTGGGCGGCAAGTTCGACAAGTCGTTCAACGAAGCCGCTTATAACGGTGCCGAAGCCTGGAAGGCCGAAACCGGCGGCAGCTTCCTTGATCTTGAACTGCAGAACGATGCCCAGCGCGAACAGGCTCTGCGCCGCTTCGCTGGTCAGGGTGCAAACCCCATCGTTATGGCTGGCTTCTCCTGGACTGCTGCGCTTACCGCTGTGGCGCCAGAATTCCCCGATACCAATTTTGTCGTGATCGATACCGTCGTTGACGCACCAAACGTGCAGTCGATCATTTTTGATGAGCACACTGGCTCGTTCCTGGTCGGCGCTCTGGCCGCACTCAAGTCCGAAACCGGCACTGTCGGCTTCGTTGGCGGCATGGACGTTCCACTGATCCACAAGTTCTACTGTGGCTATGCTCAGGGCGCCAAGGCCGTCAACGCAGACATCAAGCTGATCGAAAACTACACTGGCACCACTCCAGCTGCGTGGAACGATCCCGTGACTGCTGGCGAACTGACCAAGGCTGCCATCGATAACGGCGCTGACGTGATCTTCGCCGCCGCTGGTGGCTCGGGCCTTGGCGTGCTTCAGGCTGCCAAGGATGCCGGCAAGTACTCGATCGGTGTCGACAGCAACCAGAACTACCTCCAGCCCGGTTCGGTGCTGACCTCCATGCTCAAGCGCGTTGACGTGGCTGTGCAGAACGCTCTGACCGAAGCCGCCGATGACGCTACCTTCCAGCCCGGCCTGACCGTGCTTGGTCTGGCTGAAAACGGTGTTGGCTACTCGCTGGACGAGAACAACGCCGACCTGATCACTGCCGATATGCAGACCACGGTTGACGAGCTCTCGGCTCAGATCCAGTCCGGTGCGCTGGTCGTGCACGACTACACCACCGACTCAACCTGCCCGCTCTAAGCCCAGCTAGATGAGCCAAGACGACTCCATGAACTCGCAGCGGCCGGAAACGGCCGCTGCATCCGCCCCGGCCAATGGCTGGGCAATTCAGCTTGAGAAGATCAACAAGCGATTTGGCGCTGTTCACGCCAACAAGGACATTGACCTCCGGGTCGCGCGGGGCTCCATCCACGGTATCGTGGGCGAGAACGGCGCTGGCAAATCGACGCTGATGTCCATCCTGTATGGCTTCTACACGGCCGACAGCGGCACCATCCGCGTCAACGGCACCGAGCAGGAAATCACCGATAGCCGCCATGCTCTGGCACTGGGCATCGGTATGGTGCACCAGCACTTCATGCTGGTTGATAATTTCTCGGTCCTCGAAAACGTCGTTCTGGGCGCCGAGGACTCCGGTTTCATCAAGCCCAGCCTTGACCGCGCGCGTCAGGAACTCAACCGGCTCGAAACAGAATATGACCTTGAGGTCGATCCCGATGCGATCATCGAGGACATCTCGGTCGGACAGCAGCAGCGCGTCGAAATTCTCAAGGCGCTCTACCGCGGCGCTGAAACCCTGATTCTGGACGAACCCACGGGCGTGCTGACGCCAAGGGAAGCCGACGATCTGTTCCGCGTGCTGGAAACACTGCGCGCTCAGGGCAAGACAGTGATCCTGATCACGCACAAGCTGCGTGAAATCATGGCGATTACCGACAGCGTGTCGGTGATGCGTCAGGGCGAAATGGTGGCCACCCTCAAGACCGCCGACACCAGCCCCGAAGAGATCGCCGAACTGATGGTCGGTCGCCACGTCTTGCTCGAAGTCGAAAAAGGCCCGGCCAAGCCCGGCGAAAAGCTGCTCGAAGTGCACAATCTCGTCGTCAAGGACGACATGGGTGTCACCCGGGTCAAGAATGTCAGCTTCTCGGTACGCGCCGGCGAGATCGTCGGTATTGCCGGTGTTTCCGGCAATGGCCAGAGCGATCTGCTTGAGGCCGTCAGCGGCATGCGTGACCAGTCCGCGGGCGATATTATCCTCAAGGGTGTCACCCTCTCGCTGGCCGGCGATGACGGCGCTTCGCGCGCCCGCGCCGCGGGTTTGGCCCATGTGCCCGAGGACCGTCAGCGCATGGGTCTGGTGACCCAGTTTGCCGAATGGGAAAACGCCATTCTGGGCTACCAGAACAGCCCGGAATACGGCACCAACGGCTTCCTCGACATCAAGGCCGCCAAAAAGCGTGCTGCCGAACATGTCGAACTGTTCGACGTGCGACCGGCCAATATCAATCTCAAAACCTCGCTGTTCTCCGGCGGCAACCAGCAGAAAATCGTGCTGGCACGTGAAATGGAGCGCGACCCCGATGTGCTGGTCGTTGGTCAGCCCACGCGTGGCGTCGATATCGGGGCCATCGAGTTCATCCACAATCAGATCATCAAGATGCGCGACGAGGGCAAGGCGATCCTGCTTGTCTCGGTCGAGCTCGACGAAATCCGCTCTCTGGCCGACCGCATCCTGGTGATGTTTGACGGCCAGATCGTCGGTGAAGCCGATCCAGCCACCGCCACTGAAGGCGAGCTGGGCCTGATGATGGCCGGTATCGGCAACGACAAGAAGGCCGCAGAATGAGCGCCCGTAGACCTCTTCCGCGCTGGGCTGATGTGGCCCTGCTGCCCGCGATCAACCTGCTTCTGGCGTTTCTGGTGTCCGGTCTTGTGGTGCTGCTGGTGGGTGAAAATCCGCTGCACGCCATTCAGGTCATCATTTACGGCGCCTTCGGCTATGGCGACGGCTTCGGCTATACGCTGTACTACACGACCAACTTCATCTTCACCGGCCTGGCCGTGGCCGTTGCCGCCCATGCCGGACTGTTCAATATTGGCGGTGATGGACAGGCCTATGTCGCCGGGCTTGGCGCCATTGTCGTCGCTCTGGCGCTTGATCAGACCCATTGGCTGATCGCCATGCCGCTGGCCATTCTCGCCGCTGCGGCCGTTGGCGGCTTCTGGGCCTTCATTCCCGGCTATCTGCAGGCCAAGCGCGGCAGCCACGTCGTGATCACCACGATCATGTTCAACTTCATCGGCGCCGCGCTGATGGTTTACATGGTCAATCGCGTGCTCAAGCCTGCCAGCAGCATGGCGCCTGAATCCGACACCATCGAGATGGGTGGCCGCGTGCCACAGTTGCGCGAGTTCAGCTCATTCTTTGGCTACTCCCCGGTAAACCTGTCCATCGTCATTGCGGTCCTGGCCCTGATCGGGGTCTACATCCTGATCTGGCACACCAAGTTCGGCTATGCCGTACGGGTATTGGGCGCCAACCCGACCGCCTCCCGCTACGCGGGTATTTCAAACTCCAAGATGATCATGATCACCATGACTATTTCCGGCGCACTGGCCGGGATGGTGGCGATCAACGAAGTGATGGGCGTGCAACATCGCCTGGTGCTCGACTTTGTCGCAGGTGCCGGGTTCGTGGGCATCGCTGTGGCCCTGATGGGCCGCAACCATCCCATCGGCATCCTGCTTGCATCGCTTCTGTTTGGCGCCCTCTATCAGGGTGGTCAGGAGTTGCAATTCGTTATTCCCGCCATCACCAAGGAAATGATTGTCGTGATCCAGGCGCTGGTGATCCTGTTCACCGGTGCCATGGAAGGGCTGTTCCGCCCCTCTCTGGAGCGCAGCTTCATGCTGTTCTCACCTGAGCAAAAGTCTGAAGCCATCGAGCGGGAAACCGCCAAGACGGAGAGCTGACCGATGGATCTTTCAGCAACCCTTTCCATTCTGGACGCGACCATTCGCCTGTCCACCCCGCTTCTGCTCGCCTGTCTGGCTGGGATGTATTCCGAACGCGCTGGCGTGTTCGATATTGGTCTTGAAGGCAAGATGCTTGCTGCCGCGTTCGCAGCTGGTGCCGTCGCCGCCGTTACAGGCTCGGCCTGGCTGGGCCTTGCAGCCGGCATGCTCGTCTCATTGGCCACCGCACTGTTGCAGGGTTTTGCCGCAATTTCGCTCAAGGGCAATCAGTTGATTGCCGGCGTTGCGATCAACATGCTGGCGGCTGGTCTGACGACATTTTTGGGGCAAACCTGGTTCCATCAGGGTGGGCGCACCCCGCCGCTGGGCGATGGCGGCCGCTTTGAGCCGATCACCCTGCCATTCGCCGAACAGCTCCAGGGCGTGCCCGTGCTCGGGCCAATCTACTACGACTTGCTATCAGGCCACTACCTGCTGGTCTATATCGCCTTCATCATGGTGGCGGTAACCTGGTTCGTGCTGTTCCGTACCCGGTTTGGCCTGCGGCTGCGCGCTGTGGGTGAAAACCCCAAGGCCGTCGATACCGCCGGTATTTCCGTGGTCAAACTGCGCTTTCAGGCCGTTATCATCACTGGTCTGCTATGCGGGCTGGCTGGCGCCTATTTCTCCATCGCCCAAGGCTCGGGCTTCGGCAATAACATGACGGCGGGTAAGGGCTTTATCGCTTTGGCCGCGCTGATCTTTGCCAAGTGGAAGCCTGTCCCGGCCATGTTTACCTGCCTGCTGTTCGGCTTTCTCGATGCAATGCAGATCCGTCTGCAGAGCGCAGAGCTGTTCGGTATCGAAGTGCCCGTACAGGCCATTCAGGCGTTGCCCTATGTGCTCACAGTGGTTCTGCTGGCGGGCTTTATCGGCAAGGCAGTGGGCCCCAAGGCTGGCGGCGTCCCCTATACCAAGGAGCGCTAGCGGCTACGCTGGCGTCAGACAATGACACACACTGCAACGGACAAGGCCTTGTACGAGGCCGCGGCTGCTATTCGCGCTAAATCTTACTCGCCCTATTCCAACTTTGCCGTTGGTGCAGCGATCTTGGCTGATGACGGTCAGATCTACGCCGGCTGCAATATCGAGAATGCGGCCTACCCGCAGGGCAATTGCGCCGAGGCCTCCGCCATTTCGGCGATGATCGCGGCGGGTGGCAAACGCATCAAGCGCATCTATGTGATCGGCACGGGCGCCGCGCCGGTCACCCCTTGCGGTGGCTGCCGCCAGCGCATCCGCGAGTTTGCCGATCTTGATGTGGAGGTGATCTCCCACGGTGTCGACGGCGATCCGCTTACCTGCACGCTCGACTATTTGCTGCCGCATAGTTTCGGCCCGGAGTATCTTTCGAAATGACCAAGGCATCCAAGACAATCCGCAAGATTGCCGGCGATCAGCCCATCGACGCCGCCATTGTGCTCGGCTCAGGGCTGTCGGCCATCGGCGAGCTGCTGACAGACAAGGTGACCATTCCCTATTCCGAGCTCAAGGGGTTTCCCGGCGGGGGCGTGTCCGGGCATGGCCGAGACTTGCTGATCGGCACCATGGGGGGCAAGCGTGTTGCCATCCTGACGGGGCGCGAGCACTATTACGAACACGGCAATGCCGCTGCCATGCGCCCCGCGCTTGAAGCCATGGCAGAGCTGGGCGCCAAGACCCTTCTGCTGACCAATTCGGCTGGCTCGCTCGACGAGCGGTTTCAGCCCGGCGATCTCATGCTGCTCTCCGATCACATCAATTATGCTGGCATGAACCCGCTGATCGGTGAACCAACTGACCGCCGTTTTGTGAACATGGTCGATTGCTACGACCCCGCTTTGCGCGCCAAGGCGCATGACGTTGCTGACCGTTTCGACATCAAGCTCGGCGAAGGCATCTATCTCTGGTATTCTGGCCCCAGCTTCGAAACGGTGGCCGAAATCCAGATGGCCGTGCGCCTGGGCGCCAATGCCGTCGGCATGTCGACGGCACCAGAAGTCATTCTCGGGCGTTTCCTGGGCATGAAAGTTTGGGCCTGCTCCTCGATCACCAATATGGGTGCCGGCCTGTCGAGCGAAAACATCAGCCATGAGCATACAAAAACCATGGCGGTACAGGGCGCGGCCAAGCTGAAACAGCTGATACCCGCGCTGGTGGAGGAACTATGAGCCTGCGCGTCGTCGACAACAGCCAGCCCCACATTCCGCACAAACGGAATCCCGGTTTTCCGCTCGATCTCGATTGGGTCGAACGCGTCCGCATGAACCGTTCGGCGCTCGAGCGCCGTGCCGGCTCTATCGGTGCGCGTCGCACGGTCAAGAAGGACTATCAGCTCGCATGGTTGCTCAAGGCGATCACCATGATCGACCTGACCACGCTCAATTCTGACGATACCGATGGTCGCGTCGAACGGCTTTGCGCCAAGGCCTTGCACCCGCTGCGTCAGGACATTCTCGACCAGCTTGATCTGGGCGATCTGCGTATCCTGCCCGGCGCGGTCTGCGTCTACCACAGCTTCGTCAAAACGGCCGTCGACGCGCTGGAAGGCTCGGGCATTCCCGTTGCAGCTGTCTCCACGGCTTTCCCGCATGGTCTGGCGCCGATCGAAACCAAGCTCAAGGAGATCGAGATGTCGGTCGCCGATGGCGCGGCCGAAATCGACATCGTCATCGAACGCGGCATGGTACTGCGCAATGACTGGCAGGCGCTCTACGATCAGGTCCGCGCCTTCCGCAAGGCGTGTGGCAACGCCCATATCAAGACCATTCTGGGCACAGGCGAACTGGCTACCCAGACCAATGTCGCCAAGGCGAGCCTGGTGTGCATGATGGCCGGTGCCGATTTCATCAAGACCTCGACCGGCAAGGAAAAGGTCAACGCCAATCTGGTCACCAGCCTGACCATGATCCGCATGATCCGCTGGTTTGCCGAAGAGACCGGCATCGAGATCGGCTACAAGCCCGCGGGTGGCATTTCCAAGACCAAGGATGCGCTGACCTATATGGCGTTGATGAAGGAAGAGCTGGGCACCCACTGGCTGCAGCCTCATCTGTTCCGCTTTGGTGCTTCAAGCCTGCTCACCGACATCGAGCGCCAGATCGAACATGGCCTGACCGGTCACTATTCTGCCGATTATCGGCAACCCATGGTTTAGGCGCGAGGCGCGCCGCGTCCGCTCCAAAGGAACGGGCAGGGAGGAGGTCCAGTCGATCTCCATGAGAAATACCGGCACTCTGAAGGAGGCCACACATGAACAAGATCGCTCAGATATTCCAGTCGCTCGATTATGGTCCGGCCCCTGAAGGCCCCGATCAGGCCATTGCCTGGCTCGATGCCCATGACCGTAAGTTCGGTCACTTCATCGATGGCAAATGGACCAAGCCGGGCAAAACCTTCTCATCAGACAATCCGGCGACTGGCGAAAGCCTGGCGCAGATTACCGACGGCACTGCCGAGGACGTCAACGCAGCAGTCAAAGCGGCACGCGACGCCTTCAAGGGCTGGAGCGCATTGTCGGGCTATGAGCGCGGCAAATATCTCTACGCCATTGCCCGCGCAGTGCAGAAGCATGCCCGTCTGTTCGCCGTGCTCGAGACCATGGACAACGGCAAGCCGATCCGCGAAAGCCGCGATATCGACATCCCATTGGTCGCTCGCCATTTCTACCACCATGCTGGCTGGGCCCAGCATCTGAACCGTGAATTCCCCGATGCCGTGCCCTATGGTGTGTGCGGACAGATCATTCCATGGAACTTCCCGCTGCTCATGCTGGCCTGGAAGATTGCCCCGGCGCTGGCTGCGGGTAATACGGTGATCCTCAAGCCCGCAGAATTTACCTCGCTGACCGCACTGCTGTTCGCTGAAATCTGCGAGCGCGTCGGCCTGCCCAAGGGCGTGGTCAATATCGTCACCGGCGAAGGCGGCACCGGTCAGGCCATCACCGCCCATGAGGGGATCGACAAGATCGCCTTTACCGGCTCGACCGATGTGGGCAAGGCCATCCGTGCCGTCACCGCAGGGTCGGGCAAGGGTCTCAGCCTCGAGCTGGGCGGCAAGTCGCCCTATATCGTGTTTGAAGACGCTGATATCGACAGCGCCATTGAAGGCCTGATCGACGCGATCTGGTTCAATCAGGGCCAGGTCTGCTGCGCCGGCTCGCGCCTTTTGGTGCAGGAGAGCATTGAAGAGCGCTTCATCACCAAGTTGAAAAAGCGCATGCAGACCTTGCGCGTCGGCGACCCGCTCGACAAGTCCATCGACATCGGCGCCATGATCGCCCCCATTCAGGTCGAGCGCATCAAGGATCTGATGAAGCGCGGCATTGCTGAAGGCGCAGAAGTCTATGAACCCGATGGGCAGATGCCTGCGCGCGGCTGCTTCCTCAAGCCCGCACTGGTCACCAATGTTTCGCCCGCCAACACCCTGGTGGCCGAGGAAATCTTTGGACCCATTCTGGTCGCCATGAGCTTCCGTACGCCCGAAGAGGCCGTGCAACTTGCCAACAATACCAAATATGGTCTGGCTGCCACCGTCTGGAGCGAGAACATTAATCTCGCGCTCGATATCGCGCCCCAGATCAAGGCAGGCGTGGTCTGGATCAATGGCACCAATAATTTCGACGCCGCTGTTGGCTTTGGTGGCTACAAGGAATCCGGCTACGGCCGCGAAGGCGGTCGTGAAGGCATGAGTGCCTATCTCAAGCCAGCCTGGGAAAAAGACCTCAAGCCAGCGCCAGCCCCCAAGATCGCTGCGGCCAAGGCGACAAACCCACTCGACAGCGGGCATCTCGACCAGACCGCAAAAATGTATATTGGCGGCAAGCAGTCGCGCCCCGATAGCGGCTATTCCCGTGCCGTGTACGATCCGTCCGGCAAGCTTGTTGGCGAAGTCGGCGATGGCAATCGCAAGGATATCCGAAACGCCGTCGAAGCCGCGCGCGCGGCGCTCGGCTGGTCCACGACTGCAGCCCATAGCCGGGCCCAGATACTCTATTTCCTGGCAGAAAATCTCGACTACCGCCGCGACGAATTCGCTGATCGCATCAAGGCACAGACTGGTGAGAACGGTGTCGAAGAAGTCGCGCTTTCGGTAGAGCGTCTGTTTGCCTTTGCCGGCTGGGCTGACAAATATGACGGTGCTGTGCACAATCCGCCACTGCGCGCTGTGGCGGCTGCCATGGTCGAGCCGCTGGGTGTTATGGGTATTGTCGCCCCACCATCGCGGCCCTTGTTGGGCTCGATTGCCTTGATCGCCCCGGCGCTGGCCATGGGCAATCCGGTTGTGCTGGTACCTTCGGCGCAGTCCCCGCTGTCCGTCACCGACCTGTATCAGGTCATTGAAACTTCTGACGTGCCCAAGGGCGTCATCAATATCGTCACCGGCGACAGTGTCAGCCTCGCCAAGACCCTGGCCGAGCATGATGGCGTTGACGGACTGTGGTATGCTGGCGATGCAGAGAGCTCGGCCATGGTCGAGAAGGTCTCGATCACCAATCTCAAGCAGACCTGGACCAGCCGGGGTCTTTACTATGATCTCGCTGACCGCCGCTTTGAGGGCGACTACTTCCTTGCCAAGGCGACCCAGGTCAAGAACGTTTGGATTCCATACGGAGCCTGATCATGGACGACAAGATGGACGTCGAAAACGTCGGCCAACCCGGCAAGACCTATCGTGTCGATGCGGCCAAATACACGGCCATGCGCGACGCGATGCTCAAGGTTCTGTCCACTGAACCGCCGGGGCAAACTGTTGCCGACGTCATCGCTGCCGTCAAACCGCACCTGCCCCAGGACCTGTTTCCTGGTGGCGACACCGCAGGCTGGTGGGTCAAATGCGTGCAACTCGACCTCGAAGCCAAGCGAGTCATCGCTCGCACGCCGTCGCCCGTCCGTCTGTACCGAGTTTCGTCAGGACACTGAATGGTCTTTCTGCCCCAAGAGGTTATCGCGCGCAAACGCGACGGCCACACGCTCAGCAATGATGAGATAGCCGCCTTTATCGCAGGCTTTGCCAAGGGCAGCGTCTCGCATGCCCAGGCCGCAGCCTTAGCCATGGCGGTCTATTTCAAGGATATGAGCATGCCTGAGCGCGTTGCGCTCACCCTGGCCATGCGCGATAGCGGTGAAGTGCTCGACTGGTCTGATCTCGAAGGCCCGGTGGCCGACAAGCATTCCACCGGCGGTGTTGGCGACAATGTCAGCCTGATGCTGGCGCCAATTCTGGCAGCCATGGGCATTTACGTGCCCATGATCTCGGGCCGTGGCCTGGGCCACACCGGCGGCACGCTCGACAAGTTCGATGCCATTCCCGGCTATCAGACCCAGCCTGACAACTACCTGTTCCGTCAGGTCGTGCGGCAGGCCGGTTGCGCCATCATCGGCCAGACGGCAGACCTCGCGCCTGCAGACAAGGCGCTCTACGCCATTCGCGATGTCACTGGCACAGTGGAATCCATCGCCCTGATAACCGCTTCTATTCTTTCCAAGAAGCTTGCTGCAGGCCTTGGCGCGCTGGTGCTCGACGTCAAGACAGGCTCGGGTGCCTTCATGCCGACGCTGGAACGCTCGCGCGCATTGGCACAGAGCCTCGTTGAGGTCGCCAATGGCGCGGGCCTCAAGACCGGTGCTCTTATCACCGATATGAACGAACCACTTGCCAGTGCTGCAGGCAATGGTCTCGAAGTCCGCAACGCAGTCGACTTCCTCACCGGCCGTCATCAGGACCCACGCCTGCGCGAGGTGACCCTGTCCCTGTGCGCCACCGTCGCGGAAATGACTGGCGTTGCTGCCACGGTTGATGCTGGTCGCATGCTCGCCGAATCCGCGCTCAATAGTGGGCGCGCCACCGAGCGTTTCGGCATCATGGTGCATGCTCTGGGCGGACCGGGCGACTTTATCGACAACATCGACAGCCATCTGGCGGTGGCGCCGATCATCCGCGACGTGTTTGCTGATGAGCCTGGCGCCGTTTCGGCTATTGATACGCGCGGCGTCGGCATGGCTGTGGTTGCACTGGGGGGCGGCCGCACCATGCCCACCGACAACATCGACCACCGCGTTGGCTTTGATCGTCTGGCAGGCCTGGGCGCCATGCTCGACAGCAACACTCCCATCGCTCGTATCCATGCGGCCGACGAAGACAGCGCTGCTGATGCCGAAGCCCGCGTCAAGGCTGCGTATACACAGGGTGGCGAGCTGACGCCCCACGAACTGATTCCCGATAGCGTGCCACACACCACGGCCCAGGAGGTCTGACCATGCCACGCGCCATTCTGTGCATTCTTGATAGCGTCGGTATCGGCGGTGCGCCCGACGCTGACAAATATGGCGATGTTGGCTCCAATACCTTTGGCCACATCGCCGAATGGGCCCATGCCGGCAAAGCAGATCGCGAAGGCCTGCGTTCCGGACCACTCAATGTGCCCAATCTGGATGCGTTGGGAATCGGCGCGGCCATCAAACTTTCGACTGGCACATTGCCGCCGGGGCTGTCAGCCACTGCCAAAGGTGGCCGTTTCGGCGTTGGCCGCGAGGTCAGCAACGGGAAGGATACGCCCTCGGGACATTGGGAAATCGCTGGCGTGCCGGTACCGTTTGACTGGGGCTATTTCCCCCACACCGAGCCGACTTTCCCGCCTGATCTGATCGAAGAATTCATCAAACGTGCCAAGCTGCCCGGCATTCTGGGCGACAAGCACGCCTCGGGTACCACCATCATCGCTGAGCTGGGCGAAGAGAGCATCCGCACCGGCAAACCCATCTGCTACACCTCGATCGACTCAGTATTCCAGATTGCGGCCCATGAGAGCCATTTCGGGCTCGAACGCCTTTACGAGATATGCCAGATCGCCTTTGAGCTGACGGCGCCATTGATGATTGGCCGTGTAATCGCCCGGCCATTCGTGGGCGAAGACGCTGCGAGCTTCAAGCGTACCGGCAATCGGCGCGACTTCGCCATTGCCCCGCCCGAGCCAACCCTGCTTGATCGTAATCAGGCGGCGGGTCATCAGGTTTATGCCATTGGCAAGATCTCCGACATTTATGCTGGCCATGGTGTTACCCACAAGATCAAGGGCACAGGACTGCCGCAGCTCTTTGACAAGACCCTTGAGGCCATGGAAATGGCTGCCGACAACGCTTTTGTCATGACCAATTTCGTCGATTTCGACTCCGAGTATGGTCATCGCCGTGACGTGCCAGGCTATGCCGCTGCACTCGAATACTTTGACAGCCGCCTGCCGGAAATGATCGCAGCCTTGCGCCACGATGATTTGCTGGTGCTCACCGCTGATCATGGCAATGATCCGACCTGGACCGGCACCGATCATACCCGCGAACAGATTCCCATCCTTGTCTTTTCCCCAAGCCTGGGGCAGTCAGAGATTGGCATTCGAACCACGTTCGCAGATATTGGCGAAAGCATAGCCCTTTGGCTGGGTCTCGTGCCCGGCAGCCACGGCAAGAGCTTTCTCTAGTACAACAACAAGGCAGGTGATCTCATGAACCCAGTGCGCGGCAACGTAACCGTCATCGATCACCCCCTGATTCAGCACAAGCTGACCATCATGCGGAACAAGGAGACCTCGATTGCGGGTTTCCGCCGCCTGTTGCGCGAAATCGCCCATCTTATGTGCTACGAGGTCACGCGTGATCTGGAGCTTGAGATGATCCCCATCGAGACGCCGATGGCGCAGATGGATTCGCCCACCATCAAGGGCAAGAAGCTGGTATTCGCCTCCATCCTGCGTGCTGGCAACGGTCTGCTCGATGGCATGCTCGATCTCGTGCCCGCAGCGCGTGTGGCCCATATCGGTCTTTATCGCGACCATGAAACGCTGCAGCCGGTCGAGTACTATTTCAAGGCACCATCCAACCTCGAAGATCGCCTGATCATCGTAGTCGACCCCATGCTGGCGACTGCCAATTCGGCAACTGCTGCTATCGAAAAGCTCAAGGAACGCGGCGCCAACAATATCCGCTTCCTCTGCCTGCTGGCTGCGCCCGAAGGTGTCCAACGCTTTACCGAAGCTCACCCCGACGTACCGATTTTTACCGCCTCCATCGATGAGAAGCTCAACGAAAAGGGCTATATCATCCCCGGCCTCGGCGATGCTGGCGACCGCATGTACGGCACCAAATAGGATCCCTCGCCATGGCCAAGCTTGTCCATTCGATGATCCGCGTCCTCGACGAGGCGCGGTCGGTCGAGTTTTATCACCGTGCCTTTGGCCTGCAGGTCGTGGATCGCGTTGCTTTTCCCGAGTTCACCCTGATCTATCTCAACGACCCGGAAACGGGCGGTTTTGAGCTAGAGCTGACGGTCAATATCGGCCGCACCGAGCCCTATGATCTGGGCGATGGCTATGGCCATCTCGCTGTCGTGGTCGATGACCTTGATGCCGAGCATGAGCGGCTGGTCGCCGCGGGTCTCAGCCCGCGCAAGCTGGTCGATTTCAAGAACGGCGAAGAACTGGTGGGGCGTTTCTTCTTCATTGCCGACCCCGATGGCTACCAGATCGAGGTCATCCAGAAGGGTGGCCGCTTCGGCTAGGCCGATAGACACAAAACCCCGGATCGCGCCAGGGTTTTTCGTTTGTCCTATTTCGCTTTGAGCGGCAGCCCCAGCGCGATCAGTTCCTTGCGCAGCATGATCGGGTCCTTGAAGTGGATGCCATGCATGCCGAACTTGCGGGCCGAGATGATATTGGGTTCGCTGTCATCGATGAACACGCAATTCTCTGCGGCAATGCCGTAGCGCTCGCTGAACACGCGGTAGAGCCGCGGGTCCGGCTTGACCAGGCCCTCCAGGCCCGAGACGATCACGCCATCGAATTTCTCGAGGAACGGCCATTCAGGCAGGCAGCTCACCCATTTCTCCCACGAAAAATTGGTAATCGCAAAGGTCGGGATTTCCTGCTCGACCAGTTCATCGTGAATGTCGATCGTACCCTGGATAAAGCCGCCCAGGGTTTCTTTCCAGCGCAGGTCATAGGCTTGGATTTCGCGCCAATATTTGGGAAAGCGCGTGATCAGTTTGGCCACGCCTTCAGAGTAGATCTCGCCGGCATCGAATTCCAGATTCCAGTCCAGCGTGCAGACATTCTGTTGGAACCATAATGCATCCTCTTCAGTCTCGAAGAGCTTGCGGAATAGGTACATCGGGTTCCAGTCGACGAAAACGCCGCCAAGGTCGAATACGGGAACGAGCGTATCGGTCATGCTGAATCTGCCGGATGGAGGGATCTTGCCCGGCTTGTGACACGCACTCAGGGACGGTGCAAGTGCACTAGTTCAGCACGATCCGTTCACGAAACCGCGGCATGAAGAAGTTCTCTCGTGACAGATTGACCGCTGTGTCAAAGACGATGCCGTACAGTGGCGAGTAGGACAATGCCGCCTCGGTCACGATCACATACTGCCCCTTGGCGATTGCAAGGATTTCGGGAGGCAAGGGAATGCTGGATCCAGATGCATGCGCACCAGACGCCTTGGGGGTCTGGCCGAGATAGCGCTTTGACCAATCCACGGTGACCTGGCCGCTATTGTTGACGTATACCTGTGAGACGATCTGCTCCAGATTGTCGACCGGGTAGGGTGTCATGATTCCGCTGGCGATCTTGACGTAGTCGTTGAGCATGCTCGCGCTGATATTGCCATCAATACGGGCCACCAGATCGCCCACGGCGCCCGATACCGTCTGCACCTTGCGGTCCATAGAAATCAGGGTGCTGCCCTCGACCATGCCAATATAGAGCATCAGCATGATGGGCAGGATCATGGCGAACTCAACCGCAGCAACACCGGCTTCGGCGTGCTTGAATCGGCGGAGGCGCTGCAGCAGTTTTGAGTGAACACCCATTAGCTGTACGGCTCGCTGCGGAACACGGTGGATGTCGCCAGCAGGCGTTTCTGCCCGGGCAGATTGGCCAGGCTCATCTCGCCTAGTGACAACAGGATTGGCCATTTGTAATAGACCTGCACCACAACGATGCTCGATCCTTTGCCTGCCACATAGGTCTCGGGCCGACTCCAGGTGCAATCAACTTCGCAGGTCCAGTCCACGGGCGGTGAAATTGCCGCCGAGGCGAAATCGTTGATGGTCGAGACTTCGACATGGAGACCACTGCAATCGCCATATAGCCCAAACAGGCGATCGCAGACCTTGGTCTTGAATTCAGCGGCTGTGGTGATGGTGCCTTGGGACCGGCCGGTGCGAATGAGTCGGCTAGTGTCCTGAACCGCACTTTCCAGCACTTGGCTGGACAGGAACACCACCGAGGTCTCCAGAATAGCACCGATGATCATGAAGAAGGGCAGGCCGAGCAGCGCGAATTCCACTGCGGTGGTGCCACGCTCATTGCGCAGCAATGCAGCGCCTGCCTTGCGACGGCAAACCCGTCTGATCAATCTTCCCAATAGAGTGGCCATTAGCCGTGCCTTCTTGCTAGAGGGCAACGCTAGCGGTGCATGGCTAACTGAAGGTTAGGAGTGGGGCCGAAAGGGCTGACAACTGCGTATGCGGTTAATGTCCGGTTAAAGCGCCCAGATCAGTTGCCCATGGCTTCAACCAGGCTAGACGAAGCTACCGCCTGGCCTGAGAACCCCGGGTCGTCGCCCATCATGATGATGTTCTGACACACCGGCGCACATGCGAGGCTGGTGCGTGCCAGACCCTGGTAAACCGTGGTCACCCCCGCCTGCATCTGCACCACTTCGATCATAGTGTCGGCAATTGGGTTACCAACGCTGTCCAGCACGATCAGATTGGTCTGGCCATAGCTCTTGCCGGTCAGGATCAGTGTCTGGGGGTCCTGGATCGTGACGTCAGCAATGCCGGGATTGCCGACGATCACGGTTGCTGCTGAAGCATTAATACGCAGAATGCGTGCCATGTTCACGTTTACATTGATGGCTGCCCCATCAACCGCCAGCGCAGGCGCCGTGCTCAGAGCAGTTCCCAATGTCATGCAGAGGGCGACGACGGCAGCAAGATGGGGGCGCATGGCTTCTTCCGGCAGTACTGATACTCAATGGGGCCATTTTCCCCCCGAATGGTGAATAATTGGCAAACAACGCTGGAGCGTCATACGCCAGCATAAATTCCGGCTGCGACAGAGGGTGTCATCACATTATCAAACAGCGTTTGGAGCAAGTTGTGAAAAGCGAGGGTGTGTTCAAATATACAGTGGGAGATATGCGTGATTATATTGTTACAATACAATATAAACCGTTAAATATCTGGTAACCATAAGCTGTTTGCATGGCGATATGTCGTGATTGCTGGCCTGGATTAACCTATTTTCAAGGACTGCGGCCTAGCTTCGCCCAATGTTCGATGTGTGACGTGTCGAACGATGGCGTCTCTTGATGACGTAATAAATGGAGTCTGGGAATGAACCTCTTCGCACGTTTCGCGCAGGACGAGTCCGGCGCGACCGCAATTGAATACGGCCTTATCGCCGCTCTGATTTCTGTTGGCATCATCGTTGCCGCTACCGCTCTCGGCGGCAGCCTTGGCAACCTGTTCAACGGTATCTCCAACGAGCTCGGCAACAACCTGCCATAAGCGGTCGCGATGACCGCTGACGGGTAAGTCAGCTACCAATATTCGGACGGGGAGGGTGCTTGCACTCTCCCCGTTTTCTTTTTTGAGCTTTCTTAACGCCCATTCGACAAGTTGAGCGCGCAGGGCGATCGCCCACCAGGAGCGCTTCATGTTGTCCAACATCGCCATATTGCTGTTTCCCGCCGGTATGGCGCTGGCCGCGTCGTCAGACGTTCTCACCATGAAGATCTCCAACAAGCTGGTGCTGGCAATCACCGCGGCGTTCTTCATCATTGCTCTGGCTGTGCAGCTTCCCCTGCAACTGCTGGGGATGCATGTCCTGTGTGCACTGGCGGTGCTGTGTGGTGGCTTTGCCCTGTTTGCCCTTGGCTGGATTGGTGGTGGCGATGCCAAACTGGCCGCAGCAACGGCGCTTTGGCTCGGATTCGCGCTGATTGTTCCCTATCTTGTCTATTCGGCGCTGTTTGGCGGGGTGCTCACCTTGATGATTCTGGGACTGCGTCGCTTGCCGCTCATGCCGATCTTCACCCGCTATGCTTGGCTTGAACGCCTTCGTGACCCCAAGTCTGGTGTTCCTTATGGTGTCGCGCTGGCCCTTGCAGGGCTGATGACTTATGCCAACTCCGCGATTTTCGCACTGTTGGTCGCCTGATTACTTCATTTCTAAAATTTGATCGTGCGGACATAAAGTATCCGTCGCGTCTTGCTGCGTGCTTTTCGCAAATCGACAAAATTTACTTATTGTTAACTGAGTTCGCAAAGCTCCGATTAACCAAACTTTGACCCTTTGGGCGCAAGGTTCACTCGGTCGAATTGGGCATTGTTGCCCTGAGTACAACCGGAGTGAGTCATGAAGCCGGCGCGTATCATCTTGTTGCTAGTAGCCCTTGTGGCCGGCGGCCTGGCTGCCTTTTTGGTCACGCGTGGCGGTGGCCAGGCGCCCGAGCCGCAGCAGGTCACCCAGGTTATCGAAGAGGCCAAGACTCAGGTTCTGGTCGCCAAATTGCCGATCGGCGTTGGTGAAAGACTCAATCAGGAAACCGTGGAATGGCAGGATTGGCCGGAAGGCGCCCTGCGCGCTGACTATGTGACCATCTCTGCCATGCCCGATGCCCCGGCAGACTTGACCGGCGCCGTGGCCCGTTACGAATTCTTCCCCGGCGAGCCCATCCGCGAGGCCAAGCTGGTCAGCGCCGATCAGGGTTACCTGTCGGCGGTTCTCTCGCCAGGCATGCGCGGTGTCTCTGTGGGCGTCAGCGCCGTATCGAGCGCTGGCGGCTTCATCGTACCAAACGACCATGTCGATGTGGTTCTCACGACAGCCACCGAAGTGGGCGAGCGCTCCGAGGTAATCCTGGCCAATGTGCGCATCTTAGCCATCGGCAAGCGCCTCGGCGAAGTGGGTGCCAGCGGCGGCCAGTCTGAGGAAAACGTTGCGGCTGGCGGCACGCCACAACCCATCACTTTCGATGATGGTGCAATCGCCACAATCGAACTCAATCCAAGTCAGGCCGAAACCCTGATCAATGCAGCAACCCGGGGCCAACTCTCCCTCACGCTGCGCTCAATCGCAGATTTTGGGGAAGATGCCATGGCGCAGCTCCCCAGCAATAACCAGACCGTGCGCGTTTTCCGCTTTGGCAAAGAGCAGAGCGTGATGGCCGGCAGTGCCGGACAGGTGCAGCTCGCCGAGACGGGCAATCAGTCCGAGAACGGGTCCGAGTAGGGTGGAGAAGAATATGAAGACGTTTTTGAACCATCTCCCCCGTTCCGCGACCAGCCGGCTCATTGCACCAGCCTTGGCAGCACTGCTGGCAGGGGCTGCAATTGTGACGGCACCTGTAACGGCTGGTGAGACCCAATTGACGATCTCATCTGCTGCCTACGGCGCGACCCGGTCGGTGGAAATTGAGGTCAACAAGTCCATGCTGGTGGACCTGCCCGCCGGCGTAGCCGAAGTGGTGGTCAGCCAACCCAACGTGGCGGCCGCGATCATGCGCACCCGCACCCGAGCCATTCTGCAGGGCGTACAGGCCGGCAGCACCAATGTGTTCTTTATCGATGATGCCGGCCGCACCATCTCGGTGCTCGATCTCGATGTGCGCGAACCTGCTTCCGAGGTGGGGCGCGCGTTGGAATCCACGCTGGCCCGCGTGATCCCTGGTTCCAATATCAAGGTCGAGACGCTCTCCAACAACGCCATTAATGGCGTCACCCACTTTGTGCTCACCGGTACGGTGTTGACGGCGCAGGACAAGGCCGTGGCGGAATCGCTGGCCGCTGATCTGTCCGACAAAGATGGCGGCACGGGCAGCCTGATCAATGTCATCGGCCCGCAGCAGGTCATGCTGCAGGTAACAGTGTCCGAGGTGAAGCGCGATGTCGCCAAGCAGTTCGGCATCAATCTCTCGGGTACGCTGAGTGTGGGCAACGCCAATCTCAGCTTCAACAACACCTCCACGCCATCCACCTTCACCGGCAACGGCGCTTCGGGCAGTTTCGGTATCGGTGATCTGCAGATCGACGCTGCGATCCGTGCGCTGGAGTCGCGCGGCGGTCTGCGCATTCTCGCACAGCCCACGCTCACGGCGATTTCTGGCCAGCCAGCTGAGTTCCTCGCCGGTGGAGAGCTGCCCTATTATACTTATGATCCCGCCAGCAATACGCGCTCTGTGCTGTTCAAGCCCTATGGCGTCGAGCTCAAATTTACGCCGGTCGTGAAATCCAACAATGTCATCGCGCTCAAGATCGATACCTCGGTATCTGATCCTCAGACTGATGGTTCGCTGACGCGGCGCCAGGCCAATACTTCGGTTGAGCTGCCTGCGGGGACGACGCTGGCCATTGGTGGTCTGCTGCAGGAATCTTCCCGCCAGCAGATCGATCAGCTACCCGGACTGGGCAATATTCCCATTCTGGGTGCACTGTTCCGCTCACGCGATTTCCAGACTGAACAGACTGAACTGGTCATTTTGGTCACGCCCTATCTGGTCAATCCAAGTCCGGCCAACTCCATCCCGGTTCCGACCGACAACTCGGTTGTGGCCAGTGATGCCGAGGGCATTTTCCTGGGGCGCATTGAGAACATTTATGGCGTCGCCGGCAGCGGTGAAATGCGCGGCAGCTTCTCGGGTTCAGTGGGCTTTGTGCTCGATTAGAGCTGAGGTGGGAAGAGTGAGTATCGATTTCATTACGACGCCCTGCGGCACACAATTTGGACGAGCCGTTGATCCGACACAGTCAGGTCAGCGGCAACGGGGACAGCGTACCAGCCCCGGTCAAGGAGAGTAGATTCGATGAGTTTTCTGACCCCAGATTCCAAGAAGGCAGATGAGCCGGCAGCAGAGATTGCGACCGGTGCTCGGCTCATTCCGCGCATTACCATCCAGGCATTCTGCGAACACTCCCAGACTGCCCAGCTGGTCGAAAGCGCCATTCATGACCGCCGCATGTCCAAGGTCGCACTGACCACACACAATGGTGGCATTGACGGGGCCGTCGAAACCTACAAATCCAACCCCACGCCCAATCTGATTGTGGTCGAGAGCACGCTCGCGCCCGACATGATGCTCGGCGCCCTCGAAAAGCTGGCTGAGGTCTGCGATGCCTCCACCCGTGTGGTCGTGTTGGGTCACGTCAATGACGTGCTGCTCTATCGCGATCTCGTCCGGTCGGGCATTTCCGAATATATTGTGCTGCCTGCAACGGCCAGCCAGATCGTGTCGGCCATCACCGAGCTGTTTGCCTCCGAGAATGCTGCCCCTATCGGGCGCACCGTGGGCTTTGTGTCGGCCAAGGGTGGCGCGGGTGGTTCAACTGTCGCGCACAATGTGACCTGGGCCATCGCAACCGCGCTACGTCAGGACAGCCTGATCCTCGATATGGATCTGGCGTTTGGCACTGCCGGGCTCAATTTCAATCAGGACCCGCCACACGGTCTGGCCGATGCCGTAACGGCCAACCAGAAGGTCGATCAGACTATGCTGGACCGCCTGATGAGCAAGGCCGCCAGCCATATCAACCTGCTGACCGCACCTGTCACGCTCGACCACACCTTCGATTTCGAAGAGCGCGAGTTCGAGCAGATCATCGAAATGTGCCAGAACACCATGCCAGTCGTGGTGCTCGATATTCCGCACGCCTGGAACGCCTGGGTCCGCCATACGCTGGCGACCATTGATGAAGTTGTCATCGTGGCCGAGCCCGACCTGGCCAATCTGCGCAATGCCAAGAATCTGGCAGACACAATCAAGGCGCTGCGGCCGACCGAGAATCCGCCTTCGCTGGTCCTCAACAAGGTCGGTCTGCCACGTCGCCCCGAGATCAGCCCTGGCGAATTTGCCAGCTCGATCGAATGCGAACTGATCGGTCAGCTGCAGTTTGACGCGGCCCTGTTCGGCACGGCGGCTAATAATGGTCAGATGATCGCCGAGGTCGCTGCCAACAACAAGATCAACGAGATTTATCGCGCCATCGGCATGCAGGTAACAGGTCGGCAGGCGGCGCATGTCGGAGGCAAGTCAGGAAGCCTGATGAAGCTGCCTTCGTTCCTCAAGAAGCGGGCCTGACGGACCATCGGCAGCCTGAAACGGTAGGATGACTATGTTTGGCAAGCGCACCAGTTTTGGCGGCAACACCCCCGGCGTCGGCGAAGCCGCGCGTCCGGTGCAGAGCCCGCCGCCACGGGCCGAAGTTCCCGCGGCACCGGCGCGCCGGTCAGCTGATAGCGACTCCATGGCCTCGCGCCTGCGTGGGGAAGAAGTCGTTGACGTGCGCGCACCTGCCGAGGCCCAGCGCGACAAGGAGTATTTCCACACCAAGTCGGCGATTTTCAATGCGCTGATCGACAGTATCGATCTCAGCCAGCTTGCGACCATGGATCAGGTCGCCGCGCGCGAAGAAATCCGCGATATCGTCGCCGAAATCATCGCGCTCAAATCCATCATCATGTCGATTTCCGAGCAGGAAGACCTGCTCGAAGACATCTGCAATGACGTGCTTGGCTATGGACCGCTCGAGCCTTTGCTGGCCCGCGACGACATCGCCGATATCATGGTCAATGGCAGCCAGCGCTGTTACATCGAAGTCGCGGGCAAGGTGCGCCTGACCAATGTGCGCTTCCGCGACGACGCGCATCTGATGAATGTATGTCAGCGTATCGTGAGCCAGGTCGGCCGTCGCGTGGACGAAAGTTCACCCATATGTGACGCCCGTCTCCCAGACGGCTCTCGCGTCAACGTCATTGCGCCACCGCTCGCTATCGATGGCGCAGCACTGACCATTCGTAAGTTCAAGAAAGACAAGCTGACCCTCCAGCAGCTGGTCAAATACAACTCCATCTCGCCCGAAGGCGCCGAAGTGCTGCGCATTCTGGGCAAGGTGCGCGCCAATGTGCTGATCTCAGGCGGTACCGGTTCAGGTAAGACTACTTTGCTCAACTGCCTGACCGCGTTCATCGAAAAAGACGAGCGCGTCATTACCTGCGAAGACTCCGCCGAACTCCAACTGCAGCAGCCCCATGTGGTTCGCCTCGAAACCCGCCCGCCCAATCTCGAGGGCGAGGGCGAGATAACCATGCGCGACCTGATCAAGAACTGCCTGCGTATGCGGCCTGAACGCATCATCGTGGGTGAGGTACGTGGCCCCGAGAGCTTCGATCTGCTTCAGGCCATGAACACTGGTCACGATGGCTCCATGGGCACGTTGCACGCCAACAGCCCGCGCGAAGCCCTCTCACGTTTGGAATCCATGATCACCATGGGCGGTTATTCGCTGCCCAGCCGCACCATTCGCGAAATGATCACATCGTCCATTGATGTTGTGGTGCAGGCAGCGCGTTTGCGCGACGGTTCGCGCCGCATCACCCACATCTCCGAAGTGCTCGGCATGGAAGGTGATGTGATCGTGACACAGGACATTTTCCTCTACGATATCATGGGCGAAGATGCCAATGGCATGCTGCTGGGGCGCCACCGCTCCACCGGCATCACCAAGCCGCAATTTGCCGAACGCGCGCGCTACTTCAACGAAGAGGCCAATCTGGTCGAGGCGCTCGAAAAGTCCAACACCGAACATCAAGAACTCATGGGATCGTAGAATGCTTGGTCCCCTCGTCATTGCCATCCTTGCCATGATCGTCGTGGGGGCGGTCGGCTTCGCGCTGGTGCCCTCGGCAATTGGCGGCGGCCGCGCCGAACAGCGGCTAAAGTCGTTTCAGGGTGATATTCGTGTCAATCGGCTCGAAAATGACGCCGCGCGTACGCGCGACCAGCGTCGCAAGGAACTTCAGCAGACGCTCAAGAGCCAGACGGCTGCCCTCAACCAGAAAAAACGGGTCAGCCTCAAGCAATTGCTGTTTCAGGCTGGCATGACCATCAAGCCAGCGGCTTTTATCCGCAACAGCGTCATCTTCGGCGCCGTGGCGTTTGTCATCCTGATTATCGTGCAGGTGCCTGTCTATTTCGCGCCGGTATTTGCCGTGGCCGCCGCCTATCTGCTGCCGCGCATGTATGTGAACCGCAAGCGCCGCATCTATCAGGACCGCTTCCTTGATGAACTGCCTAACGCCGTCGAAGCCATCGTGCGCGGCGTCAAGACCGGTCTGCCGCTCAACGATTCCATTCGCGTAGTGGCCAAGGACGCCAAAGAGCCCGTAAAATCTGAATTCGGGCGCGTGCTGGATCAGCAGGCCTTCGGCATGAGCATGACCGAGGCGGTCGGCGTGTTGCTGGATCGCGTGCCGCTGCCCGAGGTGAACTTCTTTGTCGTGGTCATCACCGTGCAGCAGCAGGCGGGCGGCAATCTGTCGGAAGCGCTGGGCAATCTGGCCAAGGTGCTGCGCAACCGCAAGAAGATGAAGCAGAAGATCAAGGCCATGTCCTCCGAAGCAAAGGCCTCGGCTGGTATCATTGGCTCACTGCCATTCGTGGTGGGCATTCTGGTCAGCCTGACATCGCCGACCTATCTGGCTCCGCTGTTTTTCACCACGCTGGGCAATATCTGGCTGGGCATTGGCGTCGTCATGCTCTCTGCCGGCATTTTTGTCATGAGCAAGATGGTCAAGTTCGACTATTGATCGCGCGGGGAAGCACCAATGATTATCTTTGAACTTCTCGCCAAGCGCGAATTTCTGATCGCCGTCCTGGCCGCCATCTCGATGGCGGCGGTGGTCTTCACCTTCGGCTCAAGCTTCATCGTCAAGTCCGAGATGAAGGACCGCATCAAGCGGGTCGCGCTGGAGCGCGAAAAGATGCGCGCCGAAGAAATGGCCCGTCTGCGCGGTAATGGCAGCGCAGTTGTTGAGGGCCGGGGCATCCGTCGCACCGGCGAAACCAAGTCCTACATGAAGAACGTGGTCGAAAAACTCGACCTCAAAAAGGCATTTCAGGACGATGCCACGGTCGACAAGCTGGCTATGGCGGGCTTTCGTGGCCAGGGCCATCTGACCACATTTCTGTTCATGCGCCTGTCTACGCCCATCGCCATTTTTGCCATCGCGGCATTCTACGTGCTGGTGCTGTCGCCGGGTGACCGGCCGCTATACCTCAATCTGGTTTATGCGATCGGCGCCGGCCTGCTTGGCTCGTTCCTGCCCGGCATTCTGCTCAAGAACACCACAACCAAGCGCCAGCTTTCGATCCGTTCGGCGTGGCCCGATTGCCTGGATCTGCTGCTGCTTTGTGTTGAATCGGGCATGTCGATGGAACATGCCTTCAAGCGTGTCGGTCGCGAAATTGGCCATCAGAGTGCCGAACTTGCCGAAGAACTGGCGCTCACCACGGCCGAACTGGCCTTCCTTGAGGATCGTGGTCGCGCCTATGAAAATCTGGGTCGCCGCAGTGGGCTCGACGGCGTCAAATCCGTGATGACCGCCCTGATCCAGGCTGACCGCTACGGTACCTCCGTGGGGCAGGCGCTGCGCGTCATGGCAGAGGAAGGTCGTGAGCAGCGCATGATGGATGCCGAAAAGAAGGCTGCCGCCCTGCCGCCCAAGCTGACCGTGCCGCTGATCCTGTTTTTCCTGCCAGTGTTGTTCATCGTCATCATCGCACCCGCCCTGATCAAGGTATTCGGTCCGGGCGGCGTCGCCGGCGGCTAATGTGCTCAGTTGCGCCGCCGCACCGGCTGGCGCGAGACAATCTTGCGGCGTTCAGGCCCGACTCCAGTCGTCGATAGATTTCGCGACAGGCGCCACAAGCCACCAGATTGTGCTCTGGCAAGACGTGGTCAAGAAACCTGCCCAGCAATGGAGCCGCCTAAAGGCGATGAGCCGTGGCGAGACCGGACGTTCCGAGTCTGCGATTGTCAGGAAACTTGTGTGAACTCGCCTATCCGCGCCACAGGCCTAGCTCTTGGCGATCATGTCCCAGCGGTTCTGCTGGGTCAGCAATGCGCGGACATAGGCCATGTTGTTGTTGACCTGATCAGGCGGCAGTTCGGCCGCATAGAGCGCCCGGCATTCGTCAAAGCGACCCTGCAGCCCGACAACCAGCGCCAGGTTCTGCCTGATCTGGCTGCTGGCGCCGCGCATCTGCACGGCACGGCGCAGGTGATGCTCAGCTGTGGTGAGTTCGTTGGTCATCGCATAGCTCAGACCCAGATTGGCTTCGATCGAGGCTTCGCTCGGTGCAATTGTCAACGCCTGGGTGTAAAGCTGGCGAGCCTCGCCATTCCGGCCAAGCTGGTCCAGGGTTGCGCCCTTGACCAGCAACGCATTCCAATCAGGCACGTCGGGACGGATGACGTTGTCCAGAACGGTCAGCGATTGGTCGAACCGGCCATCGGCCGTCAGCGCCTTGGCATAGGCAACCGAGATATCGGCATCACCGGGATGAAGATCGATGCCTACTTCAAGGACGGCAATGGCTTGCTTGGGCTGGCCAACGGCACGCAGTGCAGCGGCATAGTGGATAACCACATTCTTGTCGCGCGGATTGGCTTTGTAGCGGGTAGCCAGCTCGCCCAGGCTAGCCTGACTCTGGCTGGCGGAAAGGCCCGAATAGTCGGGGGAGGGCGCGCTGCCTCGATTGGATGCGCAGCCGCTCAACACCACAATAGCCACACCTGCCAGCAGCAGCGGACGCAGGGCTTTGAAACGGGTTTTGCGGAACGTCACGGGCGGCTCCCAAGGCACGGTCGGGGCGCGCGAAAAAATTCGCCAATGCCGCCATGCGAAAGTCTGTCTTGGGCGTTGGCCCATTGCGTTCAAGCAATAAAACATTAACCCTAACAGCCGGTTAAAGCTTAAGGCTCGGCTGTTGCCGTGCCTCTGCCTGATCGCTACAAATCCACGTCAATCAGTTGCGGAGCACGCTCATGTCCAAGCCAATTCCTGTCGTCTGCGTGCAGGAGGGTGAACTGGCCTCTGCCGGTCTGTCGCCCGCGCAATTGGCGTGGGCACAGGCCAGCGATTTCTCCGGACAGCGCGGCCGCCTGTTGCCTGTGCCCGATGCGCAATCTGCACTAACGAGTTATCTGTTCGGGATGGGCGCTACCACCGACCGCCCCACGCTGGTCACCGGTCTGGCTGGCACGGCGCTGCCCGCAGCCCACTACTGCCTCGAGGGTGCCTTTGGCGACCCGACCATGGCGGCCATTGGCTTTCGCCTGGGCGCCTATCGTTTCGATCGTTATCGCTCGGCCAAGCCTGCGCCGACATTGAGCGCGCCTGACGGCGCTGATGCCGCCGAGATCGACCGACTGGTCGAAGCAGCCATCATTGCCCGCGACCTGATCAATACCCCGGCCAATGATCTGGGGCCCGATGCCTTTGAGGCTGCGATCCGCGACTTCGCCAAGGTGCGCGGCATGGATATAGCCGTGACTGCTGGGGATGATCTTCTCAAGGCCAATTTCCCGTTGATCCACGCCGTGGGGCGCGCTGCGGCCGAGCCGCCACGTCTGATTGACCTGAGTTGGGGTGATCCCGCAGCGCCCAAGGTGACCTTGGTCGGCAAGGGCGTCACCTTTGATACTGGCGGTCTCGACATCAAGGGTGCCGCCGGCATGCTACTGATGAAAAAGGATATGGGAGGCGCCGCCAATGTGTTGGGTCTGGTCCACGCCATTGTCTCAGCGGGCCTCAATTTGCGCCTGCGCGTGCTTATTCCAATCGTTGAAAACGCCATATCGGCCGCGTCTTTCCGACCTGGCGATGTACTGCCGTCGCGCAAGGGACTGACGGTGGAAATCGGCAATACCGATGCCGAAGGACGTTTGATCCTGGCTGATGCACTGGCCTTGGCGGACGAAGAAAGTCCCGAACTTCTGCTGGATATGGCAACACTCACCGGCGCGGCGCGCGTGGCACTCGGTCCCGAACTGCCGCCACTTTATACGGCCGATGGCGAACTGGCGCGCTTGCTCATGGAGATCGGCCTGGCATCCGACGACCCGCTTTGGCACATGCCGCTCTGGTCGCCCTACGATACCATGATGAACAGCAGAATTGCTGACGTGAACAATGCTGGCGCTGGCGGGTTTGCTGGCTCGATCACCGCAGCCCTGTTCCTCCAGCGTTTCGTCACCAAGGCAGCCGCTTGGGTGCATCTGGATATCTATGGCTGGTCGCCCGAAGCGCGGGCTGGTCGCTCGCATGGCGGGACGGATCAGGCCATTCGAGCGGTCTATGGACTGCTCAAGCAGCGGTTTCCAAGATAGTTGACTTTGACAACTAACTAGCTGACAACACCAATTGTCAACTAGGGAGACCGTCATGTCGGTACGAGCCGAGGACATTGCGCAAGTGCGCGCCTTCAACCGGTTCTACACGCAGGTGATCGGTCTGCTTGCCGAGTCAATGCACGAAAGCCCATTCACGCTCGCAGAAGCGCGGGTCATCTACGAACTCGGCCGACGCAACACGGCGACAGCATCTGCCATCGCCGAGCATTTGGGCATGGATCGCGGTCAGATGAGCCGACTGGTACTAAAACTGACCGATCGGGGTGTAGTGGCTTTGCTGCCGCCTGGTCACGACAAGCGTGCCGCGCCCTTGGCGCTGACGCCTGATGGTGACACGGTGTACCGCCGCTTCAACGAAATGAGTAACAGGGCCGCAGCCGATACCCTGCTTACGCCGCTCGACGAGTTCGAGCGACGTGATCTGGTCAGCTCAATGCGGCGGATTCAGGCCATGCTCGCCGAGCCCGATGACAGCCCGTTGACCCTGCGGCCGCACCGTATTGGAGATCTCGGCTGGCTTATCCATCGTCAGGGTCTTCTCTATCACCTTGAACAGGGCTGGAACGGGGAGTTCGAGACCTTGATCACCAGACTATATGGCGAGTTTGCTGATGCTCCCGAAACGCCGCCCAAAGCGCTCTGGATCGCGGAGCTGGGTAAGGAAGTGGCCGGCTCGGTCTACATCATCCCAGCCGCCGCCAGTGAGGGAGAAGGCACTGCCCAATTGCGTATGCTCTATGTCGAACCAGCCTTCCGGGGCCGCGGAGTCGGCAAGCAACTGGTTGCAGAGGCGATCAGTTTTTGTCGTTCCGCCGGTTACCGCCGCGTCATTCTATGGACGCAGGATTGCCTGAGTTCTGCGCGCCGCATCTATCAGAGCGCAGGCTTCAAACTGGTTCGCGAGGACCGGCACCATTCATTTGGTGTCGACCTCAACGGCCAGTATTGGGCGCTGCAGCTATAGCGTGTTCTAATAGCCGCGGCGGCGATCCACGACATTGACCAGCGCCTCGCCGGCTTCATGCCGCTTGATGATGTTAGTGAAGTAACGCACGCCGGTGGCTTCATTGCTGATCGCCGCGATGTGCGGTGTGATGTAGCAGTTTTCGATATCCCAAAGGGGGCTGCTGGCGGGAAGTGGTTCGGTCTCGAACACATCAAGGCTTGCAGCGCCCAGCGTGCCATCTCGCAACGCCGCAACGATATCGCTCTCGCGCTGATGCCCGCCGCGGGCAGCATTGACGATAACCGGGCCACCAGCCAGCCGGTCCCGGCGCAGCTTGGCAAAGGTCTGTGTGTTCAGAATGCCCGTGGTCTCGGGCGTCAACGGCAGCAGATTGACCAGAATGTCAGTGCCGGCCAGAAAGGCGTCGAACTGATCGGCGCCAGCAAAGCCCACGACACCTGCCATGTCCTTGGGCGTCCGGCTCCAGCTGCGCAAATCAAAGCCCAAAGGCTTCAGCCGACTGGCCGCGTCCTGACCCAGTACACCCATGCCCATGATACCCACCGTGGTTTCCGAGGCGGCGGGTGGATAGAGTTGGCTCCAGAGCTTGGCCTTCTGGTCGGCCTGGAAGCGGGTATAGAGCCGATGGTGCATGGTGACATGGGCCACCACATAGTCGCTCATGCGCTGGCTGAGGTCCTCATCGACGAAGCGCACGATGGGCGCGTCGGGCAGGGCGGGATGCTTGAGCAGGGCATCAACGCCCGCGCCTAGAGAGAGGATGGCGCGCAGACCCGTCAGCCCGTCGAAGGCCTCCGGCTTGGGTTTCCACACAAAGATATAGCGCACATCTGCGGGATCGTAATCCTCGCCGCGGCGCACGACAGGATAGTCGCCCAGGGCAGCACGCAGCGCTTCGGCCCAGCTCGCTTCATCGACATCGGACAGGTGCAGCAACAGCATTTAGATTTCTCCAGACAAAAAAGAGCCGCGCCATTGTGGGGCGCGGCTCTGCAATTCACGTCAACTGGCGACGGCCTTACTGGGCAGTCGTGGTTGGTGTGCCTTCAACCGGCGTTTCGGTCGCAGTGGTTTCTGGCGTCTCAATCACCGCTGCCGGAGCAGGCGCTGGCGCCTCTGCGGCAGGTGCGGCTTCAGCTGGAGCCGCCGCGGGGGCGTCATGACCAGCTTCGCCGGTTGCGGCGTGATCGTCAGCAGCAGGTGCCGCTTCGGCTTCAACGGCAACTGGCTCAGGGAAGGCCACGGGCGTCCCCGACAATGTCTGCAGATAGGCCAGGATATTGGCGCGCTCTTCTGGCGTGCGAATGCCAGCAAAATTCATCTTGGTGCCCGGTGCATACTCGCTGGGCTTGGTCAGGAATGCGTTGAGGTTCTCGTAGCTCCACACATCGCCAGCGGCATTGTGGGCCAGCAGCGCGTCGGAATAGGCAAACCCATCGACGCTGCCTTCAAGCCGGCCGACCACATCATAAAGATGCGGACCCTGCTTGTTGGGCTCACCCTCGCCGAAATTGTGGCACGACTGGCACTTCTTGACCGAGTTGGCGCCCTTGGAGGCGTCAGCACTGGCCAGCAACACGCCAAGCGGCACTTCTGGTTCAGCTTCGGCCTGCGCGCCGCCATGCGTTGCCTCAGGCTCAGGCAAGGCATAGCCCGGCCCGTTGTCTTCGATCGGATGATAGATGGCCTCGGCGACAAAGCCGGCACCCATGACGAACAACAGCGTGCCCAGCACGGCGCCCATGATCTTGTTTAGCTCGAACGAATCCATTTGGTCTCTCTGCCAGTCCATCCCCTGCGGACGATAGTCGTACCCGTCTCAAATTTCGATAGTCCCATAGGGAAATCGCCTCAACGGAGGGGCACGACGCGGGCGGAAGATAGTCGCAAGGCTGGCAAGGTGCAACCATGCAAACCCGCTCTGCGACAATTCCCCACCGCTGGCATGTCCGCGATGGCGGTCGGGCGCGAATTGACTCCGCTCCCCCTCGGGTCCAAAAGCCTTTGCGCCAACAGCAATTGGACCCGCAGATGACCAAGAAGATCGCTTTTCAAGGTGAGCCCGGCGCATTCAGCCACGCCGCCGCCAATAATCTTTTTCCCGGTGAGGATGCGGTTGGCTGCGTCACCTTCGAGGAGACCATCAACGCGGTACAGTCCGGCAAGGCCGATTTTGCAGTCGTACCGGTCGAAAATTCGCTCTATGGCCGCATCACCGACATTCACCACTTACTGCCCGAAAGCGGGCTGCACATTATTGGTGACCACTATTTGCGGGTCGAGATGACCTTGCTGGGTGTGCCTGGCGCCACGCTGGACGACATCAAGGCCGTGCAATCACTCTCTGTCGCGCTGGGCCAGTGCCGTAAATTCATCACCGAGCACGGTCTGCGCACCATCAATGCGGTCGATACCGCCGGCTCAGCCCGCGAAATCGCCCAAAAGGGCGATAAATCGGTAGCGGCCATTGCTTCGCGTTTTGCAGGTGAGACCTATGGGCTGGATGTGCTTGCTTCCAATATCGAGGACGCCGACCACAATACCACGCGTTTTCTGGTTCTCTCGCGCGACGAAAAGCATGC
This sequence comes from Devosia litorisediminis, assembly GCF_018334155.1. NCBI lineage: Bacteria > Pseudomonadati > Pseudomonadota > Alphaproteobacteria > Hyphomicrobiales > Devosiaceae > Devosia > Devosia litorisediminis. Next base: position 377,598 of record NZ_JAGXTP010000002.1, read on the forward strand.
GCCCCAGGGTGGCAACGTCAAGACCACGTTCGTATTCCGGGTCCGCAACGTGCCCGCCGCGCTCTACAAGGCCATGGGCGGTTTTGCCACCAATGGCATCAATATGACCAAGCTCGAAAGCTATATGGTCGGCGGCGCGTTTACCGCGACCCAGTTCTATGCCGACATTGAAGGACACCCAGACGATCAGGGCGTCATTCATGCCTTCGAGGAACTGGGCTTCTTCACCGACTATTTTCGTATTCTGGGCGTCTATCCCGCCGCCAGCGGCGAATAGCTCAGCCGTCCATCAGGCCCGGTGGCAGCGAGCCAATGCGCAGGATGACGCGCGGCTCATCATAGGCGTCGGTCTCGATGTCGACTTCTTGCGAAAACACCAGAACGCCTGCGCGCATGGGCGCCAGCCGTTCCGCCGTGGCAATGGCCTTTTCTTCGCTCTTGGCTTGTTGCACCGGGTCTGCGATCAGTTTTTTGCCGTTCAGTTTAAAGGCTTGCACGAGATACATCGTCGCCATGGCGCTCTCCAGAGGTTGGTGTGGGCCTATCACCTCGTCGCGCCATTCCCTAGCCAATTGACACCCCTTGCTGTCTCGCTATGGTCCGCGCGCCATATTCTGAGGAACCAGCCATGTCTTATACCGATCTCGCCAAGACCATTGATGACGCCTTTGAGGCGCGCGCCTCGATCGGTTTCGACACCAAGGGTCCCGTTCGCGAGGCCGTGGTCGAGGCCCTCAACCTGCTCGACAGCGGCAAGGCGCGGGTCGCCGAAAAGATTGATGGCAGCTGGCAGGTCAATCAATGGCTCAAAAAGGCCGTGCTGCTCTCCTTCCGCCTCAACGACAACAAGCTGATCGAAGGTGCCCCCGGTGGCTCGTCCTTCTGGGACAAGGTGCCCACAAAGTTCGAAGGCTGGGGGGAAAGCCAGTTCCGTGAGGCCGGTTTCCGCGCCGTGCCTGGGGCTATCGTCCGGCATTCTGCCCACATCTCCCGCAACGTCATCTTGATGCCCAGCTTCGTCAATTTGGGCGCCTATGTTGGTGAAGGCACCATGGTCGACACCTGGGTGACAGTCGGCTCCTGCGCCCAAATCGGCAAGAACGTGCACATTTCGGGCGGCGTCGGCATTGGCGGCGTGCTTGAGCCGCTGCAGGCCGGCCCGGTCATCATTGAAGACAACTGCTTTATTGGCGCCCGTTCCGAGGTTGTTGAAGGTGTCGTCGTCGGCGAAGGCGCGGTCATCTCCATGGGTGTGTTTATTGGCGCGTCAACCAAGATCATCGACCGCGCCACGGGCGAAATCCATATTGGCAAGGTGCCGCCCTATTCGGTGGTGGTTTCCGGTTCGCTCCCCGGCAAGCCGCTGCCCAATGGCGAGCCTGGCCCAAGCCTTTACTGCGCGGTGATCGTCAAGACGGTCGACGCCCAGACCCGCTCCAAGACCGGCATCAACGACTTGCTGCGCGACTAGACCCGTTCTGGTGCAAACTGCACGAGTCGCCTAACATGCGGCATGTCGGAGATTTCGGCATGCCGCGTGCTGATTTTTTGAGGGAAAATCATGGACACTCTCGTGCCACTTCTGACCACGACCGAAGGGCGTATCTCCCGCAAGACCTGGTGGTTTGGGGTGATGATCCTGCTGATCGCCAGCATTCTGCTCAATATCGTCCTGCGGACATTGGGGCTGAATGATGCTTGGGGACAGTTGGTCGCCTACGTGATCATGTTCGTGCCAAACTGGTCGCTGGGCATCAAGCGCCGCCACGACCGGGACAGCGGCGCCAAGGACTTCAAGATATTCATGGGGCTTTCGGGTGTGCTCGCGCTGGTACAGGCTCTGGGGATCGGCATGAGTAGTAGCGATGTCGCTGGTACGACGATGTCGACGCCGAGCTTTCCGCTGGCGATCGTCTTCTTCGCGGCCGCAATCTACGGCCTCTATATTATCATTCAGCTGGGCTTTCTGCGCGGAACGACTGGCAGCAACACATACGGCCCTGATCCGCTCGACGGCGCGGCCTGAACCAACAAGAACGGGATTACCTGGTGACCAAAAGCGTAGCGGATGATCCTGTTCGACTTCTCAAGGATCTGATTGCGTGTCCCTCGGTCACCCCCACCGAAGCCGGGGCGCTCGATCTGCTCGAGATCACGCTCAAATCCATTGGCTTTGAAGTCACTCGGCTGGTCTTTGAAGGCGATGGCTCCTATCCGGTAGATAATCTGTTTGCTACCCGCGGCACGGGGGGGCGCCGTCTGCTGTTCGCCGGACACACCGACGTCGTGCCCCCCGGCGATCTGGCCAACTGGACCGCCGACCCCTTCACCCCGCGCGAAGCTGACGGCAAGCTCTATGGTCGCGGTGCAGCAGACATGAAGTCGGGTGTTGCTGCCTTTGTTGCCGCTGCTGCAGCCATGCCTGCCGATGCCGGCACCATCATGCTCGCCATCACCAATGATGAGGAAGCCGACGCCATTAACGGCACCGACAAGCTGATGAAATGGGCCGAGCAGAACCAGCACCACTTCGACTTCGCTATTGTGGGCGAGCCCAGTTCTGCTGCAACCCTGGGTGACAGCATCAAGATTGGCCGCCGCGGTTCATTGTCCGGGGTCATCACCGTAGCGGGCATACAGGGCCATGTGGCCTATCCCGACAAGGCCAACAATCCCATGCCGGCGCTGGCGCGCGTGGTCACGGCCCTAGACACGACCATCGACACCGGCACCGAGCATTTTCCAGCGACCAATCTCGAAGTCACCTCGATTGACGTCGGCAATGCCATTTCCAATGTCATTCCGGCCGCCGGTACCATTCGCTTCAACATCCGCTATAATGACCTGTGGACGCCAGACACGCTGACGGATTGGGTGCGCTGTCGCATCGCCAGCATAGATCCAGCTGGCGCCAGTATCAGCTTTGAACTGGCTGGCACGCCCTCGCGCTCCTTCCTGTCGCCCCTCAGTGACGATGTGCAAACCCTCTCGGCAACCATTGCGGCCATCACGGGCCAGCCACCGGCGCTCTCGACGGGCGGTGGCACCTCTGACGCCCGTTTCATCGCCCAATATGGGCCAGTGGTGGAATGCGGTCTTGTCGGTCCCTCCATGCACAAAGCGGACGAACACATCGCCCTGAGCGACCTCACGGGGCTGACGAATATCTATCGCCGTTTCATGCTTGGCTTTTTTGGAGTGGTGTCATGAAAATCTGGTCGGTCCTGAGCGACGCGACAAGAGGTTGGCAGATGATCATCAGCGGCCAGCCCGGCTGGCGCGATCGCTTCACTCTGAGTGGTGCCGGCCTGGCGACGGCGCTGTGCGTCTTTGCCTTTTTCGCTTTTCTGGCTGTGGCACTCGCTTCGATTAGCATCGGCATGCCCGCAACGTTCGGCGTACTCGCCGCCATGGTCATTCTGGCCCTGCCGGTCATTTCGCTGCTGGTGACGCTGGTCACCACCCGCAATATCCTCAAGAGCGAAGCGCCCATGTTGCCGGTGCTGGTGCCCGGCATCTACGCCATGACTGGTTTCCTGCTGATCGAGGGCCTGCTGGCCATGATCGGCGGTCCCGTCGTCATGATGGCATGGTTCGCGCTGGGATTTCTGCTATATCGTCTTGCCCGTCAGGCATGCGATTGGAGCCTCGGTACTGCGGCCGGCTTTGCTGTTTTGACGGTCCTGCTTCTTGTGGCGATGCGTTATGCGCTCTACATGCTGTCCAACGCCCCCCTCTGACCGATCGAGACGCGCCTTGGCCCAATCGACCCCGACCTTCTTCGACGAACTGATTGCCGCCGCCCAGGGCAGCTTTGCCCTGCTTACCGGAGATCGCAAGGCGCCGACCTATTTTGACTTCGGCCAGCGTGGTCTGGTCAGTAGCTTTATCGCCTTTCTGATTGCCGGTGCCATGTCGGCCTATGGCCCGCGACTGCTCGGCTTCTCCATGGAGTCGGGTGCAGCGTCGACAGGGCTGTTCATGAGCGCCATGCTCTATGTGCTGCAGGCTGGTGCTGGCTGGCTGGTGCTGCGCCAGTTCGGTCGGCTCGACGGTTTTGTGCCCTATATCGTGACCTTTAACTGGATCAACCTGTTCGCCTCGGTGATCACCCTGATCCTGCTCATGGTCGGGGCCGGTCAGTTCGCCACCATTCTGGTGGGCGTGGCCGCACTGGTCGTGGAGGTCAATATTGCCCGCCTGATCGTCACCTTGGCGCCACTGCAGATCGTGATCTTCATCGTGGCCAAGCTGATCATCCAGGCAGTGGCCATGGGACTGATCATCGCCATGGTCGCCCCCGACATCTTCATGCCGGCGGTCAGCTAGTAGTCGACTTGCGTCAGGTATAGTCCGGCTGATGGCGCCATCGCGCGGCACGCGCTGCGGTCTCTGGCGTCAAGCGCCGCCCGGAAATCGGCTGGCGTCCATTTGCCCTCGCCCACCAGCTTGAGACAACCTACCATCGAACGCACCTGATGGTGCAGGAAGCTGCGCGCGCTGGCATTGATGACGATATGATCGTCCTCGCGCCGCGCATGCAGCACGTCCAGCGTCTTCATCGGCGACTTGGACTGACATTCCGATGACCGGAAGGTGGTAAAATCATGATGCCCCAGAATCAGCTGGGCGGCCTGATCCATGATCTCGGCATTCAGTGGCTTGTGCACATGCCACACATGATTGCGCTCCAGGATCGCTGGCGTACGGCGATTGAGGATGCGGTACTCATAGTGGCGCGCAGTTGCAGAGAACCGCGCCTCGAACGTCTCGTCTACTCGCTCGGCGGCGATGATCCCAACCGGGTTGGGTCGCATGAGATGGTTCAGCCCTTCGCGGACCTGGAACGGGTCCCATTCTCGGGTCAAATCGATATGAGCCACCTGGCCCAGCGCATGCACACCCGCATCGGTGCGACCTGCGGCCTGCAGCGTGAGCGTCTCGCCGGTCATCCTGAAAATGGCATCTTCCAGCGTCTGCTGCACACTCGGCTGCGTCTTCTGCCGCTGCCAGCCGGAATACGGCGTGCCGTCATATTCGATGGTGAGCTTGAAGCGGGGCATGCCTAGCGGACAGCAGCCGGCAGCGTACCCGCACCACGCAGGAAGGTGGCGGCATCCATTGCGCCCTTACCCTCGCGCTGCATCTGAGTCAGCCGCACCGCACCGTCACCACAGGCGATTGTCAGGTCGCCCAACAGGGTTCCGGGAGCACCGGTGCCCTCACCCAGGCTGGATCGCAGTGCCTTGACCCGCACCGACTTGCCACCTAGGTCGATTTCGAACCAGGCGCCAGGAAAGGGTGACAGCCCCCGAATGTGATTATGGACGTCCGCGGCGGGTCGCGACCAGTCGATGCGGCTCTCGGCCTTTTCGATCTTTTTGGCGTAGGTGGTGCCTTCTTCAGGCTGTGGCGTGAACTCCAGGCTATCGCGCTCCAGCGCGGCAAAGGCCCGCCCCATCAGATCGGCACCAACCCGCATCATGGTGTCGTGCAGTTCGCCTGCCGTCATGTCGGGGGCGATGGCGATGACTTCGCCCGGACCGACCGGGCCCGTATCGAGCCCTTCTTCCATCTGCATCACCTGCACGCCGGTCTGGCTGTCGCCGGCCATGATCGCGCGCTGGATCGGTGCCGCGCCACGCCAGCGTGGCAGCAGCGAACCATGCAGGTTCAGGCACCCCAGGCGGGGCGCATCAAGCACGGGCTTGGGCAGCAGCAGGCCATAGGCGACCACAACCGCAACATCGGCATCATGGCTGGCAAAGATGATCTGCTCGGCCTCGCCCTTGAGTGAGCGTGGTGTGAACACGGGAATGCCGAAACCTTCGGCCGCCATGTGGACAGGCGATTTGCGCTCTTCCTGTCCCCGGCCAGCCGGCTTGGGCGCGCGGGTATAGACCGCCACCACTTCGTGACCGCTGGAAACAAGTTCTGTCAGGGTCGGCACGGAAAAATCGGGCGTACCCATGAAGACGACACGCATTGTCCGACCTTCCTTGATGGCCTGGCCCACACTGGGGCCGGCGCAATTCTAGCCAGCGGCGCGCTTGGCAGCCTTGTCGAATTTCTTGATGACCCGGTCGCGCTTGAGGCGGCTGAGATAGTCGATATAGAGCACGCCATCGAGGTGATCGAGTTCGTGCTGAATGCACACGGCCAGCTTGCCCTCGGCTTCCTTGGTGACTTCCTTGCCCTCAAGATCGGTGTACTTCACCACCACATCATTGGGACGCTCGACTTCGTAATACAGTTCGGGGATCGACAGGCAGCCCTCTTCGGTCACCTGCATCTGCTCGCCGAAATGGGTGATTTCGGGATTGATCATCACCAGCGGCTCGGGTTTCTCATCTTCCCCAGCCAGATCCATTACCACGATACGCTTCATCACCCCGATCTGCGGCGCAGCCAGACCGATACCGGGCGCGTCATACATGGTTTCAAGCATGTCGGCGGCCAGGGTCTTGATCTCCTCATCGACCTCGATGATCGGATCGGTGACAGCACGCAGGCGCGCATCGGGAATGACGAGAATGGGGCGAATGGCCATGATGAAGGTCCGGCAATAAGGGAAGTGCCTCTCGATATGGTATTTTCGCGCGTGAGGTCAACTCTTGTGGCAGTCGCGATGGCGTCATCGGCGCATTGGAACATTATGGGAACGCCTCGAATCGGCTAGACTCAACGCATGGACACACTGCTTTTTACACTCGGCGACTGGCCGGTCACTTACCTCACCGCGGCAATTCTGGGCGGGGTGCTACTCGTTCTGGTGCTGGCCGCTATTGTGGTGGGCGCCATGCGCGCCAGCGCCGCGCGCGCCGAAGCGGCTGCCCAGCAGGCGTCCGAGCAGTTGCGCAGCAATTTCCTGGCTCAGATTACCGAGCGCGACAGCCGCATTCAGGAACTGGACCATCAGCTCGCCCAGGAGCGAGAGCGCGGCGAAGAACTGCTCGACATCGAACGTGAGAAGGGGTCGTCGCTGCTCTCGGAAGTCTCGGGCCTGCGCGCCCGCATGGCTGAGCAGGTCAAGCAGGCCGAAGAGAACCACAAGCGCTTCCTTGAGGCGCGCCAGCACATGACCGATGAGTTCAAGGCCATTGCCGGCGAAGTGCTCAAAAGCCATGGCGAGACATTTTCCAAGCAGAACCGTGAGCAGGTCGACGTGCTGCTCAAGCCGCTCAACGAGAAAATCGTCGAGTTTCAGGGTGAGTTGCTGCGCGACCGCGCCACCATGGGCGAACAGATCCGCGCTTTGGCAGCCAGCAATCTGCAGATCACCACCGAAGCGCAGAACCTGACCCGGGCGCTAAAGGGTAATTCCCAGACTCAGGGTGCCTGGGGCGAAATGATCCTCTCGACCATTCTGGAAGGCTCAGGCCTGCGCGAAGGCGAAGAGTTCATCACCCAGGCCAGCCACACGGGCGAGGACGGTGCTCGAGTGCGCACTGACGTTGAAGTGCTGATGCCCAATAATGACCGTCTGGTCATCGACTCCAAGGTGTCGCTCACCGCCTTTGAGGCCTACGTCAATTGCGAGGATGACGCCAAGAACCAGTATCTGCAGGCCCACATTGTCTCGATCCGCAGCCACATCAAGACGCTGGGCGGCAAGGAATATCAACGCCACGCCCGTAGCAGCCTCGATTACGTGATGATGTTCGTGCCCATCGAATCGGCGCTGGCCACCGCTATTCAGGCCGATACCAAGCTGGTCGAATATGGCATGAGTCAGGGCGTGATGCTGACCACACCCACCACGCTGATGACCGTGCTGCGCACAGTGCGCAATGTCTGGGACATCGAAAAGCGTCACCGCAATGCCGAAGAGATCGCCAGCCGTGCCGGTGCGCTCTACGACAAGGTGGCTGGGTTCCTGAGCACCATGGACAAGCTCGATGGTCATCTGGGAAAGGCTCGGTCAAGCTTCGACGACGCCAAGAAGCAGCTGTCCTCAGGCAATGGCAATGTGGTGCGTCAGGTCGAAATGCTGCGTGAACTCGGCGCCAAGTCCAACCGGGCCATTCCGCCTGACTGGGATGGCGGTGATGGCGATCAGAGCGATCCTGAACCGACGTTGCGGCTGGTGGTCGACGATCCGGGCGACTTGGCCTGATCACGATTGCTCTGTCGGTCGAACCAGTTTCGCACCGTCGCGTTCCTCCCCGCAAAACCAATTGCAGGAGGCCGTCTTGGCGCAACATATCGATCACCCCGGCACATTGCTGCCGCAGGACACCAATTTCGACAACGCCGATCAGCCCGGCATCGCACAGCCCTATAGTCAGAGCGAGGTCGAAGACCTGCTCTATGGCGCAGACCGTCCGGCCAGCGAGCGTCTGGCGCGGCTGCGGGAACTGCGCGACGAAAGCGCCGCACGTGAGAGCGGCGACTGGGGCGAGGAAGACCCGGCGGCTCTGCTCGATGAGGTGGACCGCGCCATTGAGGAGCTGAGCGGGTCCATGGAAGATGTCGACAATAATGCCGACTTTGCCGGTCTGGGTGCCCCGCTCCAAACCGGTCAGGGCGATCGCCTCGACACCCTGTCACCCGATGATTTTGACGCCCGACAAGCCATCAAGCAGGGCAGCACCGCTGACGATGGCGTTGCCGAAGAGGCAGAAGATACCGAGGAGGTGGCGGAAGATTTGGACGCCCAGACCGACTAGACACCTAAGACGACTAGATCGCGGTACGGGCTTTCAGCGCCTGGCTCAGCGTGCCTTCGTCAAGATAATCCAGCTCGCCGCCCACGGGTACGCCGTGGGCTAGGCGGCTGACCTTGATTTCTGTCTCGCCAAGTCGGTCCATAATGTAGTGGGCTGTGGTCTGTCCCTCGACGGTGGCGTTGACCGCCAGTACGATCTCGCGGAACTCATGTGCCCGCGCGATCAGCTCATTGATGCTGATATCGTCAGGGCCGATCCCGTCCAGCGGCGACAGGACGCCGCCCAGGACATGATATCTGACCGCGCCAACGCCAGCGCGCTCCAGCGCCCACAGATCGGCCACGTCTTCCACCACGATCAACATGCCGCTATCGCCCCGGCGCGGATCCGAACAGATCGAGCATGGGCTGATGGTATCGACATTGCCGCACACTTCACAGGTGCGCACAGCCTCGACAGCCCGATCCAGCGCCGCCGATAGCGGGATCATCAACTGCTCTTTTTTCTTGATCAACTGCAGAACGGCCCGACGAGCCGAGCGCGGTCCAAGCCCCGGCAAACGTGCCAGCAGCTGGATCAGTTGTTCAATCTCGGGTCCACCATTGGCCAATTGCAGAATGGCCTAGAACGGCAGGTTCATGCCGGGGGGGATGGGCAACCCGGCGGTGACTTCCTTCATGCGCTCCTGCATGGCCGCTTCGCTCTTGGTCTTGGCATCAGCATGGGCGGCGATGATCAGATCCTCGAGGACCTCGACATCATCTTCCTTGAACATGGAGGTGTCGATCTTGACGCCCTTCATGTCACCCTTACCGGTGAGCGAAACCACGACCATGCCGCCGCCGGAGCGGCCTTCAACGACCAGCTCGGCAAGCTCGGCCTGCATGGCCTCCATCTTGCCTTTCATCTCGCTGGCAGCCTTCATCATGCCCATAATGTCTTTCATTCGTCGTCATCCTCTTCAACTGGGGGTGGGGGAACATCATCAACGACAGCTGCGTCATCGCGCACCTTGACGTTGACCACCTTGGCCCCCGGAAATGTCTCTAAAATGGCTTTGACCAAAGGGTCCTCATGCGCCGCGGCATGGTGAGCCTGTGTGCGTTGCTCGGTCTCCTGACGGACCGTCAGCCCCTCTGGCGGTTTGGTTGAAACCATCACGAGCCAGCGCTCGCCGGTCCACTTCTGCAGGCGCGCCGATAGCGTGGCAATGATGCCCGGGTCGGTGCCGTCGACCAGCGCGACCTCAATCCGGCCCTGCTCGAACGACACAGGTCGCATGGAGCCTTCCAGGGCGAGCTTGACCAGCACGTCGCGCTTGGCGCCCGCCAGGGCGATCAACTCCTTGTAGCTGGCCACAGTGGCCAGCGCGGGCTGAACCTGCGCCTGCGGTACCGCAGGCTGGCTCGCGATGGCTTCAGTATCGATAGGGCGGGGCTGCTCAACGCGCATGGCCGAGGAGGCGCCCGAAGACCCGCCAGAGGGACCGCGCGGCATCGGCATCATTGATTGCTGGCCGGCGGCCGGCGCGGGCTGATTGGCCAGCTTGGCAATCAGATCGTCCGGGCTGGGCAGATCGGCGGCATAGGCCAGGCGGATCAACGCCATTTCGGCAGCCTGCAGGCCATTATTGGCCCGCGCCACTTCGTCATAGCCCTTGAACAGGATCTGCCAGGCCCGTGTCAGCGCCCGCATGGGCAATTTGCCCGCCAGATCGGCGCCGCGTGTGCGCTCATCAGGTGTCAGCGACACATCATCAGCTGCGGCGGGCACGACCTTGATGCGCGTCACCAGATGGGTGAAATCGGCCAGATCGGCGACCAGCGTCTGTGGATCGGCGCCCATGTCATACAGGCTGCGCATCGTTTCGATGGCTTCGCCAATCCGGCCACCCATCAATTCTTCGAACAGATCGATGATCCGCGCCCGGTCGCCCAGCCCCAGCATGGCCTTGACCGTTGCGGCGGTGACCGTGCCATTGCCATGGGCAATCGCCTGATCGAGCAGGCTGAGATTGTCGCGCGCCGAGCCTTCGCCGGCCCGCACGATCATCGCCAGTGCCTCAGGCTCAAAGCTGATGCCTTCCTGGCTCAGGATCGACTCGAGATAGGCCGACATGATTTCGGGCGTGATGCGGCGCAGATCGAACCGCATGCAGCGGCTCAGGATGGTCACCGGCACCTTGCGGATTTCGGTCGTGGCGAAGATGAACTTCACATAGGGCGGTGGCTCTTCCAGCGTCTTGAGCAGGCCGTTAAAGGCGGCCGTGGAGAGCATGTGCACTTCGTCGATCACATAGACTTTGTAGGGCGCCGATGACGGCGCGTATTTGACCGAGTCGATAATCTCGCGAATATCGCCAATGCCGGTATTGGAGGCGGCGTCCATTTCGATCACATCGACGTGGCGGCCTTCGATGATCGCACGGCAGTGCTCGCCCTCAACACTCAGGTCGAGCGTGGGGTGCGGTCCGCTGGCATCTTCATAGTTGAAGGCACGGGCCAGAATGCGCGCTGTCGTGGTTTTGCCCACGCCGCGCACGCCGGTCAGAATGAAGGCGTGGTGAATGCGGTTCTGCGCGAACGCATTGCCCAGCGTCTGTACCATGGCATCCTGGCCAACAAGCGTTGTGAAGTCTTGTGGCCGGTATTTGCGGGCAAGGACGAGATAGGGCGAGGTCGTAGCGTCAGCCATCGTGCCCCTCTAGGTCAAGGTTCGGAATCTGCCTGTGGTCATGCGACCATCATAGAGGCAAGTAGGAGGCTGGCAACGACCCGTGAAGGTCTCGTTGGGGCTGCTTCCTTCCGGACCTGACCCGGTTGGCGAGGAACACGTCCGCGCCAACCTCCCGGTGCGCTATATGCGAATTAATTGCGTCAATGGCAAGGCCTCGGCGCAAACTGTGACACATGCGCCGCCTGCGTTGCGATCATTCCGCCCATCGGCTAGACGGGTTGGAGCACAGGAGATCGCATTCATGGCCAAGCGTCGTCAAACTTCACTGCGGACGTCCAAGGAAGATATCGCTTCCGCCAAGCTTGCTCCCAGAACGCCGCAGACCGAGTCATCGGCCTTCCGTCTGGCCTTTGCCGATGACGAATTCCTGACCTCCGAAGACACCCGCGGGATTCGTTTCCAGCTTGAATATCTCAAGCCCGAATTCGTGCTGCGCGAACGTGGCATCAATTCGACCGTGGTGCTGTTTGGTGGTGCGCGCATTCCCGAGCCTGGCAAGGATGCCTGGGCTGCAAAGAATGATACCCAGCGCAAGAATCTGGAGGCGGCCTCGCGCTATTACGACGAGGCACGCCGCTTTGCGCAACTGGCCTCCACAACCGCCAAGGCCATGGATAACAAGGAATATGTCGTGGTCACCGGTGGTGGTCCAGGCGTCATGGAGGCGGGCAATCGCGGTGCCACCGATGTCGGCGCCCCCTCGATCGGCTTCAACATCGTGCTGCCCCATGAACAGGCGCCCAACGTCTATGTGTCGCCCGAGTTCAGCTTCAATTTCCACTATTTCGCCACCCGCAAGATCCACTTCCTGCTGCGGGCCAAGGCCGTGGCGGTTTTCCCCGGCGGGTTTGGCACGCTCGACGAATTTTTTGAGACCCTGACCCTGATCCAGACCGGTCGCATGGATCGCGTGCCGCTCCTGTTGTTCGGCAAGGATTTCTGGGGAAAGGTGCTCAACCTTCAAGCATTGGCGGACGCCGGCACCATTTCGCCGGGCGATCTGGACCTGTTCAACGTTGTGGATACTGCCGATGAGGGGTGGGACGTGGTGCGCCAGTTCTACAATCTGCCCGAAATCGACGAAGTGCTGCGCGGCGACTGATCGCTCCACCGGCCATAGCCGCAATCATGTCAGACAGCACTTGCGCGCGCGGTGATTCAAACCGCATGGTCGCACGGGTGCGGTTGGATTGAACCCTAGGCGGCGCCACCCGTTGGGTCGGCAGTCAGTATGCACAATTGCGGAGGTCGACCATGTCGGATCAGTTTGATGCCATCGTTATCGGGGCAGGGCAGTCCGGCCCGTTTCTGGCAGCACGTCTGGCTGGCGAAAACAAAAAGGTCGCGCTGATCGAGCGCGAACATGTTGGCGGCACCTGCGTCAATGACGGCTGCACCCCCACCAAGACGCTGGTCGCCAGCGCCCGCGCTGCCTGGATGGCGCGCCGTGCCGGTGACTTCGGTGTCGCCGTCAAGGGACCAGTCAGCGTGGACATGAAGGCGGTCAAGGCTCGCAAGGACGCCGTCGTCGGCGCTTCGGTAGAGAGCCTGACCGAATGGCTCGGCGGCATCGAAGCGCTGGAGTATATCGAGGGCGAGGGGCGTTTCCTCTCCCCCAGCGAAGTCCAGATCGGCGAGCGCACCATCACCGCGCCGCAGATATTCATCAATACTGGCGCCCGCGCTGCTGTGCCAGATTGGCCCGGCATCGACAAGGTGCCCTATCTGACCAACAGCTCGATCATGAACCTTGATACCCTGCCGGGGCATCTGGTCATTGTGGGGGGCAGCTATATCGGGCTGGAATTTGCCCAGATGTATGCCCGCTTTGGTGCCAAGGTCACCGTGATTGATCGTGGTGACAGGCCCGCATCGCGTGAAGACGCCGATATCTCGGCCTGGATACGCAAGATTCTCGAAGCCGAAGGCGTGACCTTCCTGTTCAAGACCACTGTGGAATCGGTGACCCGGGCTGGCGGCGGCGTGCTGCTCTCGCTCAAGACCGGCGAACGCCGGGCCTCGGTGGAGGGTAGTCATCTGCTCATCGCCCTGGGGCGCACGCCCAATACTGACGCGCTCAATCTGCCTGCCGCTGGGGTCAAGACCGACAAGCGCGGTTACATTGTCACCGACGAACATCTGCGCACCAGCGCGCCGGGTATCTGGGCCATGGGTGACGTCAATGGACGCGGTGCCTTCACCCATACCTCCTATAATGAGTTTGAAATCGTCGGCGACAATGTCATCGACAAGGGCGACCGCTCCGTCGCCGGGCGCATTCCCGTCCATGGGCTGTTCATAGATCCGCCGCTTGGCCGCATCGGCATGAGCGAAGATGAAGTGCGCAAATCGGGTCGCAAGGCATTGATCGCCACCCGTCCGATGTCGCGGGTCAGTCGCGCTAAGGAGCGCGGCGAGACGCAGGGCATGATGAAGGTGCTGGTTGACGCTGACACCAAGCAGATCCTGGGCGCGGCGATACTGGGAATTGGCGGCGACGAGGTGGTTCAGGTGCTGCTGCAATTGATGGCGGCGCGCACACCCTACACCACGATGGTTGAAACCGTACACATCCATCCCACGGTCAGCGAATTGCTGCCGACCCTGCTGGGGGATCTCAAGCCGCTCGACTAGATATCCTTAAATTGCACGGCCATGCCGCGGCCGCGGGCCTTGGCGGCATAGCAGGCGGCGTCTGCCTCCCCCATGAATCCCAGTGGCGAGGCAGGGGTGGCGGTGATGGCCGTCATGCCAATGCTGGCGCCGATCTTGTAGGTGCGGCCAGCCCAGTCAAACAACAAGGCGGCAATGGCGCGTACCATTTTGTCGGCGATGGCCTTGCCGCCCGATGCCGGGCAATCCTGCAGCAGCACGGCGAATTCATCGCCGCCAATGCGCGCCGCCATGTCGTGGCTGCGACAGCTGCCGCGTATGGTCTGGGCCACCTGTTGCAGCAATGCGTCGCCCGCAGCATGTCCAGCCGTGTCATTGACCGGTTTGAACTGGTCCAGATCGATATAGAGCAGGCAGTGCTGGTGCTGCCGGTCAGTTGCAGCCACAATGGCGTTATTGAGCGCGCGATCGAATGCGGCGCGGTTGGGCAGGCCGGTCAGATCGTCATGATTGGCCGAATGCGCCAGCTCGCGCTGCAGCGTCCGGCTTTGCGTCACATCCTGAAACACCAGCACGGCGCCCGACAGCTTGTCGCCCTGCGTGCGGACCGGCGAGGCCGTGCAGCGAATTTCGCGCTCAATACCGGTTGGCCCGATCAGGATCATGTCATCGTCAAGATTGGTCACGGTATCGGTGGTCAGGCAGCGCGCAACGGGACAGGCCTGGCGTTCGCCTGTCTCGCCAGCAAACAGCGCAAAGATATCGCGCACCGGCCGACCCAGCGCATCGGTGCTGCTATGGCCGGTCAACAATTCAGCCGCCGGGTTCATGAACACCACATGGCCATTGGTGTCAGTGGAGATCATGCCGTCCGCAATGGCTTCAAGCGTCACGCGCAGACGCTCTTTCTCAGCAGCCAGCTCCAGCTCGACCGTCTTGAGCTTGGTCACATCAGTGTCGGTCCCCAGCGTGCGTACCGGATTGCCATCGGCATCCCATTCCACCGGCTTGCCGCGGCTCAGGATCCAGACATAGCTGCCATCGCGCTTGCGCTCGCGATATTCCAGAGCGTCGAAATCCTCGTCGCCCTGATCCTGCTTGTAGACATTGTCGAGCACGTGCTGCAGATCGTCGGGGTGGATACGCGCCAGCCATTTCTGCTGGTCCCCATCCACCTCCTCATCGGGCGGAATGCCCCGCATGATGCGCCACATGCGCGAATAGAACATGGAGTCAGTACGGATGTCATGGTCCCAGACACCCTGACCGGCGCCTTCGAGCGCAAAGTTCCAGCGGCTCTCCGAATAGGCGAGTGCTTCTTCGGCTCTTTTCTGCAGCTCAATGCTGGTGATCTGGAAAATCAGATAGTCGGGTTGCGCGGGTCCCTCGCCCCGCAGGGCAGACGCGGCCACGCCCATCCAGAGCGCGCTGCCATCGTTGTGGCGCAGCCGGTGCTCGCCCCGATAGTCATCGGTCTCACCGCGCATCAGGCGCTGCACATGCTGGCGCCCGGCGCTGTCATCGTCCGCGTGCACCAGATCGACAATGCTCAGGTTCTGATCGGGGCCATATCCCAGCATCTTCTGGAACGCATGATTGGCATAGGCCAGCTGGCCAGACATGTCGCACACCACCATGCCTACGGCAGCGCGATCCACAATACGTGCCAGCATCGCATCAGATTGTGCGAAGCTGGCTTGCGCTTGTGCCGAGGACTTTGAGCCAGTTGCCATCAGAGCAGTGTGCTACAGATCCGTTAATATACGCCTTAATGGCACCTAGACATCGCGCGACAGGATGAAATCGCGCTCGACCCCCAAACCGTGCCACTCATTGGGAATCTCGCTGTCAAAGATCAGCGTATAGGGGCCCTTGTAGCCAGCCTCTTCGGCGAGCGCGACGCATTGGCCATAGTCGGATTCATCGAGATCGCCATCAATGAAGCTGGCCTTGGCGTGGCACAGTTCGGCGCGGCCAAAAATCGACTTGAGGTCGGCATATTTCTCGGGCCCACTCCAATTCCCGAAGTCACCCAGCAGGCCGATGCGGCCATCGAGCTTGTCGAGCAGAAAATTGACATGGGCCGGCTCGGCCAGCAGATCGAACCAGTTCTCGGTGACCAGTCGCACATCCGAGCCTGCATTGCCGTCAGCCAGCGCCGTCAGCGCCTTGACCGAGCGGTCCAGCGCATCGCGCGTCGGCTTCTGCTTGCCAGCGATGATCCGGGCGTTTTCTGCACCCAACTCATTGGCAATCTCGATCCAGCTGGCGATCCAGGCCTGATCGCGGGCGCCATGCTCGGGATCGCTGATATCGCCGGCATCGATCAGCAATGTCTGCAGCTTCACATTGGCAATCTTGAGCTGGTCCCGCAGTTCGCCCAGATAGACCGGATCGCGGCTGCGCAGATGGAACGAGACGATTTCCAGACGATGATAGCCATGATTGGCCAGCACTGAGGGCAGGCCAAGCAGCGATTCATCGCCCTCGCCATAGGTCTCCTGCATCGGCGCGATCTCGGTGGTGCTCAGATCATGAGGATAGGTTGTGCCCAGCAGACGGTGCAGCGACCAGGTCGAAACCGCGATGCGGTCAGCGCTAATTTGAGCCATTGTGAGGTCTCCTTTTGGGGCGGACACTTCCATGCTGGGGCGCTGGGTTCAACCGGTATTATCGTTTAGGCGATCACGCTTCGCCGCTGCGCCAGGTAGATGTGATCGCAGGCCAATACAGTCTCGCCGCGCTGGTTGAGCACACGCACCTGCTCGGTAATCCGACCGTGATCGGCACGCTTTGGGTCAGGCTCGAGCCCGGTAATCGTCAGCTCGGAATGGATGGTGTCGCCAATAAACACCGGCTTGGGAAAGCGCAGGCGTTCATAGCCATAGGAAAAGGCCAGGGGATTGATCTCGCTGGCAGTCAGCCCGATGCCGATGGCAAAGGTCATCGTGCCATGCGCAATGCGCTGCCCCCATGGCGAGTCCTTCATCGCCTCGGCGTCCATGTGGTGGGGAAAAAAATCCCCGGTATGGCCGGCATGGACCACGAAATCGGTCTCGGTAATGGTGCGGCCATAGGTCTTGCGAACCTCGCCCAGCACGTAGTCCTCAAAGTGACGAGGGCGTTCCATCAATGGCTCTCTCTGAATAATGCGTTGAGGGCGGCAACGATGTCACTTGCCGCCTCGCGGTCTTGCCGGCCCGCATTGAGGCGCCGGGCGGCGGCATCCTGAAATGCCATGTAGCCGTCATGGCGGGGTCGCAGCCAACCGCCCTGCATGCTGGCGCGCGTGGCGCGATAGAAATCGGCCGTAGCGGCATTGATCGCGTCGTCTTCCCACGCCAGTCCATGACCGGGCTGGCCCCCCGCACCAGCATAGATCGAGCGCTGGATCGCTTCGCTGGCCACCCAATAGGCGTAGCCGATAGCGGCCTCCTGATGGCTGGAGAAAGCCGATACGGCAATACCGGTGCCGCCTACCGCCGAGCCAATCGGCCCGCGCGATCCGGCGACCGGGATATCGGCAAATTTCAGCTTGTGCGGCCGGAAGCCGTCCAGGGCGTAGCTGACATAGCCATAGCCCAGCGGCATCAGCGCAAACTGATCGCCGCTTGCCATGGCCTCTGAAGCGGCGATGGGGTCCATCGCATACTGGTCCGGCGCGATATGGTCGGTGACCTGGCGCAGGGTTTCGATCACCCGCACGCCGTCCTTTTCCGGAATGAGTTCGTCGCCTTGCGTCGCGCAGGGCGTGCCCAGATTGCCGGCCAGGGTATAAAAGCTCATCAGCGAATGCGGCGCCCGCATGGGCAGAATGACACGACCGGCCTTGGCCAGTTCGACTACCTCGGTCCAGCTCTTGGCGGGTCCGTCCAGCAGGTCGGGGCGATAGGCCTGAACCTGCGCCGCCGCATCGATCGGAAAGGCCCATTGGTGCCCGGCATAGTCGTAGCTGGCAAAGGATGGACCAACGCTGTGGCTGGCCATGGCGGCCCTTTCGGCCTCGCGGCCGGCAACATCCAGCGGCGCCAGGCAGCCTTCCTTGGTGATCTGCCCGACATGGGGATGATCGATCACGATCAGATCATATTGCCGCGCCAGTTCCTCGACGGGAAAGGACTCGAAATCCTGCAGGCTGCGCTTGTCCCAGATGATCTGCACGCCCGTCTGTTCCTGCCAGGCTCTGGCGGTGGCGACCATCGGATCAAAGCCGCGTGGGTGGTCCCAGGTCATGCCCTTCAAAGTAATCAAAGTCCGAACTCCGCGCGGATCTTGGCGCTCTGCTCACCGATCAATGGCGCAGCGCGATGGGTGCGGGCCCGCTGACCATTGACCCGCAATGGGGAGCGCGTGGTGGCAATGGAAACATTGTCTTCGCGCGTGACCGTCTGCAGCATGTCGAGCGCCTTGAAACCCTCGCTGGCCAGCAGTTCGGGCCAGTCGAGCACCTTGGCACACCAGATATCGGCGGGTTCAAGGATACTCAGCCAGTGCGCGGTGGGTTGGGTGACCAATTGGTCGGCGATGATCTGCTTGATCGCGTCGCGCTGGCTGAACCAGCTCTTGGGATCACTGAACTGGCCCAGCGCCTCAATGCCCAGCAGGCTCTGCAATCTGGGCAATGGGGTCATGGCGATCGCCAGATAGCCGTCAGCGGTGGGGTAAACCCCATAGGGCGCTGACAGATAGGCATGGGCCGAACGATATTCGCTGCGCTTGGGCGTGCGCCGACCGTCATTGAGATGGGTGGTCAGCACTTCAAACTGGAAGTCCACCAGCACTTCAAGCAGGCTGGTTTCGATGTGGGCCCCCTGACCATTCATGCCCCGCCGTACCAGCGCTGCCAGAACGCCCTGCGCCACGGCGGCGCCAGCCAGCATGTCGGCAATCGCCAGACCAAATGGCACCGGGCCCTGATCATCATCGCCATTGAGCCACATCACGCCCGAGCGGGCCTGCGCCAGCAAATCCTGGCCCGGCCGGTCCACCCATGGACCTTCCCCGCCATAGCCGGTGATCGAGGCGTAAACGATGGCAGGGTTGATCGCCTTGACCGCCGCATAGTCCAGCCCCAACCGCTCGATCACGCCTGGCCGGAAGTTCTGCAATACCACATCGGCCTTGGCCAACAGCTTGCGCAGGGCGGCGACATCGTCGGGGTTCTTCAGGTCGAGCGCCAAGCTTTCCTTGGACCGGTTGATGGCGTGAAAGATCGTTGAATCGCCGCCGATTTCGGTGTCGCTGAGATAGAGCCGGCGACTGAGATCGCCGCCATCGGGGCGTTCGATCTTGATCACTCGCGCCCCCAGATCCTGCAGCCGCAGGCTGGCATAGGGGCCCGAAAGGAACTGGCACATATCGATGACCACAAGGCCATCAAGCAGGGGAGTTTCGGTCATGGTCACTCCTTCGTCTGGCCGACGAAGTCTTCCGGTTTGCGGTATTTGACGGTCTGGATATGTTCGCAATAGAGCACCAGCTCACCTTCGCCCTTGAACACCTCATAGGATGCCCGGCAAAGGCCCAGCTCTTTGTATTTGGGGTGTTTTTCGAGATTTGTGCGGATGGTGTAGATGGTGTCGCCGATAAAGGTCGGCTTGATGAAACGCAGCTTGTCATAGCCATAGCTGAAGGCGTTCACGCAATTGGTCGCCACCAGCCCGAGCCCGGCCGAGAAAACGAAGGCTCCGGCCACCAGCCGCTTGCCGAACTGCCCTTCACTGGTCGCGAAGATATCGTCGGCCACATAAGGGTGCATGTCGGTGACCAGAGCGTTGAACGTCATGCTCTCGCCCTCCGAAATGGTCCGGCGCAGCGAGCGGATCTGATGACCCGTTTCCCAGTCCTCGTAGAACCAGTTTTCGCTGTTCCACACCGGGATGTCGGCATGCTCGGCCGGCATCGTCGTGGGATGGGTTGAGGAATGGCCGATGGTGCTCATGGTGTCGCCTTGATTGGCGTCGCCGGGCTGGCGGCGGACTGAAAGGCGGCTTCAACCAGCGCCATGGTGTGCCAGGCGTCTTCCACCGAGGTCAGGAGTGTCTTGTCCTCGCCGGCGGCAAAGCGCTGCAGATTGCTCATCGTGCCGATAAAGGCATGCGGGAACCAGCCGCCGTCTAGGCTAACCTGTTGCCAGTCTTCGCCCTTTTGGGCGATCCACAGCTCGTCGGGTTCGCCTTCGGGGTAGTTCAGCAGCAGGCCCAGCTTGATCATCGCGGCGCCCCTGGTGCCCTCGAAGCGGAAACTGGCATCCTGGAACTTGCGGCCAAAATCGTGGTGGTGGTTGATGCTCAGCGTGGTGCGGACGCCATCATCAAAATCGATCAGTGCGCTGGTGCGCGTCTGCGCCAACTCGGTCGAGGGATGGCCCATGGTCCGCGCGTGAATGCCGCTTGGATTGCCCAGAAATGCCCGGATCAGGTCGAGATAATGGATGGAGTGCACGGCGATTTCGACCCGCGGCATGCCATTGAGAAACGGAAACAAATGCCAGGGCGTCACCAGATTGAGATGCACCTCGGTATCGATCAGATCGCCCAGATAGCCGCGGCTTATGGCGTCGCGCACCGCCAGCATCATCGGCGCAAAGCGCAGCTGGAAATTGACGGCCGCCACGAGATGTTTGTCGCGGCACAGCTTGAGGATGGCGCTGGCCTCGGCCAGATCGCGGCCCATGGGTTTTTGCAGTAGCACGCTAGCGCCGTCGGGCAGCTTGGGCAGCACGCTCAGATGGGCGGCGGGAGGCAAGGCCAGGTCATAGACCGCATTGGGCGTTGCGATGGCCTCGTCCAGCGTGGCGAAGGCGGTAATGTTCCATTTGGCCGCCAGAGCCCTGGCCTTGTCCCCGTCAATGTCGAACACGCCAGCGACCGTGAAACCGGCCATCTCATAAGCGGGTAGATGGGCATCATTGACGATGCCGCCCGCCCCGATGATGACGATCGGGCGTGGCGCGCTCGGTTTTGGCCAGCTTTGCTGCAGGCTGGAAACATCGATGGGCACGATTGCCCTCCTCCTCGCGACGCGCTTAGCGTCATTCTTATGTGAATATTCTTTTCACATGCGAGTTGAAGTGACAAGTCCGGATGCCAAAGCTCACCATCATTGCACTGCGAATCTGCCGTCTGCGCCGCCCCATAACGGCTAGTGCGCTATCCCCCTTATCCCCCCTGGCCCCCAAAAAAGCGTCAGCGGCGCCGGAGGTGCCGCCGATGTGGTGCTCAGTTTGATCCACGATCAGTCGAGGTGGAAAACTTCTTCGGTGCTGGCCCACCAGTCGCCCTCGGCCCGGCTCTCCAGCGGGGACTGCATCGGCATGCAGACGTCCCACCATTCCTGTGTCCGCGGATCGGCCGCCATGGCGGCCATATCGGCGTCGTGGTCGCTGCCGGAATATTCGTAATAGGCGAACAGCAAATTCTCCGGTTCGCGCAGGAAGATCGAGTAGTTCGAGATATTGCTCGCCTTGATCTGCGCCAGCACATCGGGCCAGACCGCGGCATGCACCCGCTTATATTCAGCGATCTGTTCGGGCTTGAGCCCAATAACGGCACCATAACGTCGCATTGTTTTGACCTCCTCCATTCGCGCGCCGTGGTCCTAGACCTTGTAGATCCGCTCCGCATTGAGGTGCAGCAGCCTGGCCTTCTCGTCGTCGCTGGCACCCTTGATGATCTCGTGGGTGGCCTGGACCCAGCGGGTCAGCGAGCCGGTCAGCGTCACCACAGGATGGTCGGACCCCCACACCACGCGATCCCAGCCGAAGCTTTCAATGATGTGCTCGACATAGGGGCGGATGGTGTCGACGCTCCAGTCGGCCCCCGAATAGGCGACAATGCCTGAAACCTTGGCCATCACATTGGGCACCTTGGCGATATTGCTGATGTGCGCGCGCCACGGGTCAAGCCCGCCGCCGGTCACATCGGGCACGCCGCAATGGTCCAGCACGAAGGTTACGTCAGGCGCCCGCTCGGCCAGCATCTGGCCAATCGGTAACTGGTCGGCGCGCACGCACAGATCAAAGCTCAGATCGTAATCGGGCAGATGGCGAATGTTCTCGACGAACAGGTCGGACTGGCTCAGATCGTCTGGCATCTGATGCAGGATGCGGCGCACGCCCTTGACGTGAGCATGTTCGCTAAGCTGCTCAATCTGATCGACAAAATTCATGTGCTCCGGGCGGCAGCCGGCAATGGCGCCGACCACGCGGGGCAGGGTGAGGACGAACTCGCTCTCGCCCAGCAGATCGGCCTCAGCGACATCGACTTCCATATGCAGCGCCGACTCGATGCCCAGCGGGAGCGCTTCGGCGAAATAGTCCTCGACCGTCCAGGGCTTGTTGATTGCCGGCGCATCCGAAAGCCAAGGGTAGTCAAAACGGTCGGGATAGACCAGGTGCAGATGGGTGTCGAGAATGCGCATATCGGGTCCTCCTAGGCGCTCAGCGTCGAGCGCTGTGAAATTTCGCGGCTGGATTGCAGCAGCAGCGAGAGTGTCTGTGGGACATGGGGTACATCGAGCTTGTCCAGCCGTTGCGAATAGGGGCAGGTCAGCACCGCAATGACGCCCCCGAGCGGCCCAAAGATCGGCGCTGACAGATTCTGGACGCCAGCGGTCTGGGCGCTGGGCATGTTTTCATAACCCTGCTCGCGCACGCCCTCGAGCCGCGCCTCGAGCCCGCGTGGCATAGTCTCGACACTGCCCAGCCGCCGTTCTTCCAGCATCAGCGCGCGTTCTTCGGCGCTGGCATAGGCCAGAAAAACATGGCCCGAGCCGGTATTGATCAGGCTGATGCGGCTGCCGACACGGATCGACACGTTCCAGTAGCCGGGCCCGTCGACCTGCGCGATGACGACCAGAATATTGCGATCCTGCACCACCAGATGACAGGCCTGTTCAGCCTGCAGCGCGAACCGGCGCATCACCGGCATGGCCTGGCTGATCAGTCGGTGCGTGGGGGGGCGCGCATGGCCCAGCTCAAACAGTTTGAGCGTGATTTCATAGCGGTCTTCGGGGGTGCGGCGCACATAATCGCGGCGCACCAGCCGGTCCAGCATGCGGTAGATTTCATTGGGCGTGCGGTCGAGCGCCTTGGCGATTTCAGCCTGGCTCAGCCCGTCGGCCGTTCCGGCCAGCAGCTCAAGGATATCCAGCCCCTTGTCCAGCGCCGGAGCGCGGTAGCGGTCCCCATCATCTTCAGTCGCCACGCCTCACCGCCCTTTCGCTCTCTTGTCGCATCCTGGCCCCACTGGCTAACACACTGTTAGCACCGAGCGGCACCTTTGGCGCCTTTGTCGTGCTTTTGACCACCAGCTTTGAACGCGTCCTGCCGAGCCCTGCCTCAACCCGCCAGACGACACTTTACGCCGCGCCAGCCGGTTGACGACCCCGCGAGCTTCGTGCTTACCTACGAATAGACTTTTCACATATGGATGATCAAGCCGCAAAACGGGGCACCATTTGAAAGGTCCTTGGAGGAAAACAATGGCAACCAAGTTTCTGGCCAGGGCGCTCCTGGCATCGTGCGCGTTGGCGACCCTGTCGGGCGCGGCGATCGCTCAAGACTTCGACTACGGCTCGTTCCCCGATTACACCCTCAAGGTGAAACTGATCGGCGGCACGCAGTACGAAAAGCTCTACACGCGTATTCCAGAGTGGGAGGCGCTGACTGGCGCCAAGGTCGAGATCGTCTCGTCCAAGAACCACTTCGACCTTGATCGCGAGATCAAGCAGGACATCGCCACCGGCCAGATCACCTGGTGCGTCGGCTCCAACCACACCAGCTTCGCACCACAATACGGCGATCTGTATGTCGACCTGTCGACCATGATCCCGGCTGAAGAACTGGCCAAATACGTCCCGGGCACCCTCAAGTCTGCCATGGTCGATGGCCGTCTGGTGCAACTGCCCCGCGTGACCGACGTGTCGAACCTGTATTACCGCAAGGACCTCTATGAGGACCCGGCCAATATGGAGGCCTACAAGGCCGAGTTCGGCGCCGATCTGGCACCGCCCAAGACCTTTGAGGAGTTCAAGCAGCAGATCATCTTCTTTGCTGATCCGCCAAACCTGTACGGCACGGCCTTTGCGGGCAAGGACGAAGGCATGTCCGGCCGCTTCATGGAAATCCTGCGCGCCAATGGCGGCGATCTGTTCGACGCCGACTGGAACCCGATCTTCAATTCGCCAGAAGGCGTTGATGCGCTCAACTGGTTCAAAGACATCTATGATGCCGGCGGCGTGCCAGCCGGTACCGTGAACTACACCTGGGATGATATCGGTCAGGCCATGGCCGCTGGCCAGCTGGCGGTCGATCTTGACTGGCCGGGCTTTGCCGGCTTCTACAGCGATCCGGCCGCCTCCAAGATCTCTGACGTGCTCGGCTTTGCCGTGTCGCCAGTTGGTTCTGCCGGCGTGCGTGGCGGCTGGTCCGGTTCGCACTCCTTCTCGGTCACTGAAGCTTGTGACAACAAGGAAGCTGCGACCTCACTCGCCGTTTTCCTGACCAATGACGAAAGCGAAATGATGGAAGCTCAGGCCGGCAATCTGCCGACCCGCTCCAAGACCTTCGACGAAGTCATCACCTATTTCAACGAGAACGGCAAAACCGCTCTCGCCGAAATGTTCCCGATCTGGCAGGCCAGCCTGGCCGATGCCCGCACGCCACCATTGATCCCCCAGTGGATCGAGGTGTCCAACGTGCTCTGGCCACAGTTGCAGGCTGCCATCGTGGGTGAGAAGACCCCACAGGAAGCACTCGACAAGGCCGCCGATGAAGCCCGCATGATCCTTGAAGATGCCGGTATCCTCTAGCTGACTCTGTGCTGCCCGGTTCGCCGGGCAGCATCCCTCCCGAGTCTGGCTCGGGACCCGGGACCCGCAAGGCCCTTGCCGTAAACATGTTCAGCCAGATGCTGGCATGCATTGTTCTGGTTTGTTTATTTTAGTCGCCTTCCCCCGCGGGGGGGAAGCAAGGGTGGGGGTCCTTTCCGTGGCTACCGACGTCCAAATACCGCCACGTGCCCGCTGGAGCGAAGGCTTTGCCGCCTTTTTCCGTTCGCCGCGCGCCGTGCCCTATCTGCTGCTTCTGCCAGCCATCATCGTCATTCTGGCGGTGGTTCTGGTGCCGCTGCTGGTCTCGTTCTGGACCAGTTTCACCAGCTACAATCTGACCAAGCCCGCCACGCTGTTCAACTTCGTCGGTCTGCGCAATTACCAGCGCCTGATGGGCAATGAGGATTTCTGGTGGGCCTTCGGCCGGACCTTTATTTTCGTGACCATCACGCTGAATCTGGAAATGCTGCTCGGCCTGGGCTTGGCGCTGCTGATCAACAAGATCACCTGGGGTCAGCGCACGCTGCGCACCATCATGATGTTTCCCATGATGTTCTCGCCCATTCTGGTGGGATTCCAGTTCAAGTACATCTTCAACGACTCCATCGGTCTGGTGAACAACGCCCTGTTCGATCTGGGTCTGATCACCCAGCCCATTCCCTGGCTGGTCGATGGCACGCTGGCCAATTTCTCCATAATCTTCGCCGAAATCTGGATGTCGACCTCGATCTTCGCCATTCTGCTGCTGGCCGGATTGATGGCCCTGCCCAAGGATCCCATCGAGGCTGCCAAGGTTGATGGCTGTAATCCCCTGCAGGTGTTCCAGCACATCACGCTGCCCTTCCTGATGCCCTTTGTGTACATCGCCATGACCATCCGCTCGCTCGATGTGGCGCGGGCCTATGACATGGTCCGCATCATGACCAATGGTGGCCCGGCTGGCCGCACCGAGCTGATCTGGACGCTGATGACCCGCACCGGCTACCAGAACAGCCAGATGGGCATGGCCAATGCCATGGGCTATGTCTCGATCCTGCTCTCGATCTTTTTCACCGTGTTCTTCTTCCGCAAGCTCACCGCGGCGCGCACCTTCATGGGAGGCGCACAATGAGCCGTTTGAGCATCGAGAAGCCCTGGCAGCGCTGGCTGATCCGCTTTGGCGTCTTCGTCGCCATGGTGATCCTGACCGTGCCGGGTCTGTGGGTGGTGCTGACCGCCTTCCGCCCCAATATCGAGGTATTGGCGCGCCCGGCTGTCTGGATTCCCCAGCAGTGGACGCTGGACAATTTCGCCCGGCTGTTCGGTCTGTCCGATGTCCAGCAGGGCCTGCCGGTGGCGCAGTATTTCATCAACTCGCTGGTGATCTCGCTGACCTCCACCATGATCGCGGTGGTGATCGGCATGGCCGGCGGCTACGCCTTTGCCCGCTACCGCTTCCGCGGCAAGGCCACGCTGTTTCTCGCCTTCATGCTCAGCCGTACCGTGCCGGGTGTGGCGCTCAGCCTGCCGCTCTTCATCATCTGGGCCCGCCTGGGCATTATCGACACCAGCTTCGGCCTGATCGTGGTCTATCTGGCGGTCAACATCCCCTTCACCATCTGGCTGACAGACGGCTTTTTCCGGCAGATCCCGGTTGATCTGAGCGAAGCCGCCCAGATCGATGGCTGCACCGCATGGCAGGCCTTCTGGAAGATCGAATTTCCCCTGGCCCGCTCGGGACTGGCGTCAGCTGCGATCTTTGCCTTCCTCACGTCGTGGAACGAATATGCGCTGGCCAGCCAGCTCACCCGTACCACCGCCAGCAAGACCATGCCGGTCGGGCTCATGGACTTCACCGCCCAGTTCACCGTGGACTGGACCGGCATGAGTGCCATGGCCGTGCTCATCATCATTCCCGCTCTGGTTCTGACCTTCATCGTGCAAAAGCACCTGATCTCGGGTCTGACCTTTGGCGGCGTTAAATAAGGAATATTTCGGTGGCACAGGTTCGTCTGGACAAGGTCAGCAAAAGCTATGGCAAACTGGAGACGGTGCACGCCATCGATCTGGAGATTGCCCACAACGAATTCGTGGTTCTGGTGGGGCCTTCGGGCTGCGGCAAGTCCACCACGCTGCGCATGATCGCGGGGCTCGAGGAAATCACCGGGGGCACGATTTCGATCGGCGACCGGGTGGTCAACGACCTGCCGCCGCGTGCGCGCAACATCTCCATGGTGTTCCAGAGCTACGCGCTCTATCCGCATATGACGGTGCGCGACAATCTTGGCTTCGGGCTCAAGATCGCCAATATGGCCGAGGCCGAAATCACCAAGCGCGTCGATGACGCCGCCGATATTCTCGGCCTCGGCCCCTATATGGATCGCCTGCCGGCCAACCTGTCGGGCGGTCAGCGCCAGCGTGTCGCCATGGGCCGTGCCATTGTGCGCAATCCCGATGTGTTCCTGTTCGACGAACCGCTTTCCAACCTGGACGCCAAGCTGCGCGGCCAGATGCGTGTCGAGATCAAGAAGCTGCACCAGCGGGTCAAGACCACGGTGATCTACGTTACCCATGATCAGGTCGAAGCCATGACGCTGGCCGACCGTATCGTGATCATGCGCGACGGCGATATCGAGCAGATCGGCACGCCCAGCGAAGTGTTCGAACAGCCCGCCAATGTGTTCGTCGCCGGCTTTATCGGCAGCCCGCCCATGAACCTGCTCGATGCCGTGGTCAGCAATGGCAAGGCCCGGCTCAGCGACGGGCTCGAAGTGCCGCTGCCAGCGGGTCTGCCAGTCAGCCAATCCCAGCAAATCGTGCTCGGCTTCCGGCCCGAGAGTCTTGCGCCCAAGGGTCATGCGCTGCATGGCGATGGGGCAGCCATGCCGCTGCAGCGCAATGTCATCATCGCCGAGCCGCTGGGCACAGAGACCATTATCTTCGTCGAAATGGGCGGTATTGACGTGCAGGGCAAAATGCTCAATCCGCGCGTCGTCGCCCCGGGCGAGACGCTCGATTTCACCCTCGATCTGACCCGCCTGCATGTCTTTGACAAAGCATCCGGCAAGCGCGTGGTCGCCTAGTCATGGCCAAAATTGTCCGTGTCGAACTGCTCATGGTCGACCTCAAGCCCAAGGTGAAGCGGGTCGACGCCATTCAGAGCTTTGTCTCTCAGGAGACACCCATGGTGCGCATCACCGACGCCGATGGCGTGGTGGGCACCGGCTATAGCTATACCATCGGTACCGGCGGTCCCTCGGTGATGGCGCTGCTCGAGCGTACGCTGGGCCCGGCTATTATCGGCCGCGATGCCTATGACATCGAAGCCATCTGGCGCGACCTGCTGTTTCTCACCCATGCCACCACGGTGGGCGCGCTGACCGCTATTGCCATGGCGGCCATCGACACCGCGCTATGGGATCTCAAATGCCGCAAGCTGGGCCTGCCGCTGCACAAGCTGGCGGGTGGGGCCCAGGCCAGCATCCCGCTCTACACCACCGAAGGCGGCTGGCTGCATATCGAGCAGCCCGCGCTGGTTGAAGACGCCCTGCGCGCCAAGGCCGACGGTTTTGGCGGCTGCAAGCTCAAGATAGGTCGGCCAATCCATGAAGATGTGGCGCGCATTGCCGCTGTCCGCGAGGCGGTGGGCCCCGGCTTTGAAATCTTCACCGACGCCAATCAGGCCTTTGCCGTGGACGAAGCTATTCGCCGCGCCCGGGCCTATGAGCCACTCGATATCGGCTGGCTCGAAGAGCCGCTGCCGGCCGACGATATTTCGGGCCATGTGCGCCTGAGCGAGCAGACCAGCCTGCCCATCGCGGTGGGCGAAAGCCTCTATTCGGTCAGCCATTTTCGCGAATATCTGCAGCGCCACGCTGCGTCCATCATCCAGGTGGATGTCGGGCGTATTGGCGGCATCACCCCCTGGCTCAAGGTGGCGCATATGGCCGAAGCCTTCAATATCAGCGTCTGCCCACATTTCTTGATGGAATTGCACGTTTCGCTGTGTGCAGCCGTGCCCAATGCGCGCTGGGTGGAGTATATTCCCCAGCTCGACAGCCTCACCACCACGGGCATGACCATTGAGCAGGGCCGCGCCATCCCCTCGGACGCGCCGGGACTGGGCATTGCCTGGAACTTTGAAGCCATTGATCGCCTCGCGGTCGAGGGCAGCCGCATAACACTACAATAGGAATTCAGGCATGGCCGACATTACCGGTAAGATCGTTCTCATCACCGCCGCTGCCCAGGGCATTGGCCGCGCCTCGGTTGAAGCCTTCGTCAAGGCTGGCGCCACCGTGATCGCCACTGATGTGAACACCGAAAAGCTCGCCGAACTCGATGGCATGGCCGGCGTGACCACCCGTCGGCTCGACGTGCTGTCGCGCGATGCCGTCAAGCAGGCCGTGGCCGAGATCGGCCGCATTGACGTGCTGTTCAACTGCGCTGGCGTGGTCCATTCCGGCAGCGTGCTCGAAATGAGCGATAGCGATCTCGACTTTGCCTTCGATCTCAACATCAAGGCGCAGATCCGCACCATCCAGGCAGTGCTGCCGCAAATGCTCGAGCGCAAGGACGGCGCCATCATCAATATGGCCACCGTGGCCAGCTCGGTGAAGGGCGTGCCCAATCGCGCGGCCTACACCATCTCCAAGGCGGCCGTGGTGGGCCTGACCAAATCGGTCGCAGCCGATTACACCACTTCCAATATCCGGGTGAACGCGATTTGCCCCGGTACGGTGGACAGCCCCTCGCTGCATGAACGCTGGCACGCGACAGGCGACTTCGAAGCAGCCAAGAAGGCCTTCATCGCCCGCCAGCCCATCGGCCGCATTGCACGTCCGGACGAAGTGGCGGATCTGGCGGTCTATCTGGCTGGCGCGACCTATACGACGGGTCAGGTGCACATCATTGATGGTGGCTGGACGGCCTAGGCTGAAACGAAACAACCGGCCGAGGGGATCGGCCGGTTGTTCAAGGCAATCAATCTGATTGTGCTCTCAATAGCGCATGGCTGCGGTGACTGAACCCCAGGCGCCCATGCGGCCTTCGATGGACTGGGCTGCGCCGTGCGGGCCCAGGGCGCGCGATCCGGTGATGATCACCTGACCGGCCGTGAGCGGCAAGCCGCGTTCTGCGGCGTGGCTGGCGAGCCAGCCCAGGGCCGCCACGATATCCGACCAGTTCGCGCCCGAGGCGCCCGCTGTAGACTCAACGCCGTCAAACAGCAGCGTGACGGGCAGGGTGCTCAGCTCGGACCTGATCGCCCCGTCAAGGACGGGACCGACCACGACCGCACCATTGCTTTGCAGATCGCCCAGCTTGACGTTATGGGCGATGGCATCGCGGTCGACAAACGGGCTCGCCACCATTTCGAGAGCCGGGTGCAGGCTGGCAATCGCTGCTTCAACGGCAGCCGCGTCTGATCCGGCGGGCAGGTCCTGGCCCAGGGTAACCGCCACTTCCACTTCGGGAAAGATGAAGCCGTGCCTGGTTGAATCCAGCGCTGCCCCATTGGCAAAATAGCGGTTGGCCGGAATGGGCGCACAAATTGGCTCGCCCTGCCCACCGGCCATGACCTTCCAGCCACCCACTGGACCTAGTCGGGCGATGATCAGATCCTGCATGGCGTAGACGCCAGCCATGTCGGCTGGGGTCAGGCTCTCGGCGACGGCGCTGATACGCGCGCCGCCGTCATGGGCTGCAATCAACTGCGTCACCAGTTCTTCCATGATGTCGATCGTCTGGCCTGTCATCTGTGTGTCCTGGCTCAAAATGCCCACTCGCCCTTGCGCATGACGGGCTCGACAGTGCCATCGGCATGAACGCCATCAATGTCGATCTTGTCCGAGCCGATCATCCAGTCGATGTGGATGTTGGAGCTGTTGCCGCCGCGCTGGTTGATCTCGGCCTGGGACAGGTCCTTGCCGCCCTCAAAACAGTCCGAATAGCACTGGCCCTGCGCAATGTGGCACGAGGCGTTCTCATCATAGAGTGTGTTGAAGAACAGAATGCCCGAGGCGGAGATCGGCGAGGAATGCGGCACCAGGGCCACTTCGCCCAGATGACGGCCACCCTCATCGGTATCGAGCACCTTGTTGAAGATGTCCTGACCCTTGGAGGCCTTGAGTTCGACCAGTCGGCCACCTTCAAAGCGCGCCTGCATCTCTTCGATCAGCGTGCCGTTATGGCTTAGCGGCTTGGTGGCCGCCACGTGACCCTCAACGCGCGAGCGGTGCGGGGTGGTGAACACTTCCTCGGTCGGAATATTGGGATTGCAGGTCACCCCGTTCTTGGCTTCGGACGCGCCACCCTTCCAGCGGTGACCATCGGCCAGACCAACAGTCAGATCGGTGCCCGGACCGGTATATTTCAGCGACGAAAATGCCTTGCCGTTCAGCCATGTCCAGCGCGCCTTGAGATTGGCATTGTGCTCGGCCCAGGCGGCGATTGGATCATCGACATCGACCCGGCTGGCCTTGAAGATCGCATCGGCCAGCTTGCCGACCGCGACCTCTTCGCTGTCATTGGGAAAGACCAGCCTGGCCCAGGCGGCGCTGGGGTAGGACACAATGTTCCAGTTGATATCAAAGCCGGTGATCAGTTGCAGCGCAGGCTTGTAGGCTGCCGAATTGGCGCGCTGGGCACGGCTGACCTTTTCGGGGTCCTGGCCGGACAGCATCATGGGGTTGTCGCCGGCAATCGCCAGCCGCGCCGCATTGCCCTTGAAGGCCTCGGCCATGCCCGAATAAAGCCAGCCGGCAGCTTTGTCGAAGCTGGCATCATTGGCGTATTTGTAGCGCGCCAGAGTGGCTTCTTCATCCGAATAGATGGTGGTCACAACACCGGCACCAGCCTTGTAGGCGTGCTCGGTGATCCGGCGAACCAGCGGCGCGGCGGTCAGCGGCGCGGTCATCACCAGATCCTGGCCTTCTTCGAGCTGCAGCCCCACCTTGATGGCAACCTGGGCGAGCTTGTCGAGCTTGACGGGATCAATGGTCATTTGGGCAAAAGCCTCTTGGTTTTGAATCGATTGGCGGGAGCCTAGTCCCGCCGCGACCTCTGCGCCACCCAGCGCAATGGCAAAATTTATTGCGCTAAATCCAAAGTTTATTGACCTGAATCAAGGTCGCTGGCGCCGGCCGCTGGCAAATATGCGCCTGTTAGGACAGGAGCATAAAAATGGTCATCACTCTTCCCATCATTCTCAGCGTTGTCGTTGCCATGTTCGGCGTGTTCATGGCTGGTCTGGCCTATGCCGCCTGGTCAACCCGCAATATCGAACTGACGCCACAGCAGCACTAGAACCGCCACCACAGCCCGGTCTGGGCGCGGTCTGGCCGGCCCCTCCGGGCCCTTGTGGCTTTCCTGCATCACTTGCACCTTTGCCGTGCTTGCCCCGTTGGCAAGCGCGGTCGCTTTGCGTATCAATCGTGAACCGCTTCAGATCACCAACAAGGGAGGCGTTGTATGACAGTAACATTCATCGAACTCCCCGCAGGCAAGCACCGGGCCTAAGCCCATTGCCTTTCGCGGCCCGCCGAACCGGCCAGCCGCCCGCGGTATCTCCATCACAGCCCCCTTGATCTGACGGGATCATTCTGCCCCGTTCCGGCTGTGCCTTTCATTTTTGATGTTTTTGAGGGCCGGTCACCGGAAAACGGAGCCGGGCTGCCATATGAGTCGCAAGAAACTCGATTTCCGGGCTGACGCGTTCCGCGATGTGCTCGGCTACACATTCAGCCACTGGGCCAAGCAGCCCCTGCGGGCCGCCTTCATTGCCCTGCTGGTGCTCAGCGCTACGCTGGCCGAGGCCTTCAGCCCGATCTTTGCCGGTCGTCTGGTCGATGCCGTCGCCTCGGGCAGCGGCACCAATGACGCGTTCTGGATTCCGGCCGTAACCGCATTCTGGACCATGGCCGGGCTCTATCTGTGCTCTGTCGTGCTGCGCCAGTTCATCTATTTCAACATCATCACCTTCACCCTGACCATGATGAAGGACATCATCGCCAGCGCCTTTCATCGTGTACAGCGCTTCTCGACAGACTGGCATGCCAACAGCTTTGCCGGCTCGACCGTGCGCAAGATCACCCGTGGTTCTGGCGCACTGGACCTGCTCAATGACACGCTGCTGATTGCCCTGTTGCCCTCGATCACCATGCTGGTGGGCGCCACGGTGATCCTGGGCGCTGCCTGGCCCGTCATGGGGCTGGTGGTGGGTGCCGGCTCGCTGATCTACATCGTGATCACCGTCTGGCTTTCCGTCAGCTTCGTGGCGCCTTCGGGGACACTGGCCAATGCCTGGGACACCAAGATGGGCGGCGCGCTGGCCGATGCGGTCAGCTGCAACTCGGTGGTCAAGGCATTCGGCGCCGAAGCCCGCGAGGAAGACATTCTCGAGCGCGTCGTCAGCAAATGGCGCAAGCGCACACGGCGGCTCTGGCAGCGCGGCACGATCAATGGTGGCGCGCAGGGCCTGATGATGGCCGCCATGCAGACTGCCATTCTGGGCACGGCCTTGCTGCTGTGGCAGCAGGGACTGGCCACGCCGGGCGACATCACCTTCGTGCTGACCATGTTCTTTGTGCTGCAGGGCCATCTGCGCGATGTCGGCCAGCACATCCGCAATCTGCAGCGCTCAGTCAACGATATGGAAGAACTGGTTGCCCTGGGCGATCAGTCATTGGGCATTGAGGATCATTCTGATGCCGGCCCCATCCAGATCGGTGCCGGCGCCATCGCCTTTGACAATGTGACGTTCCAGTATGGCAGCCATCCAACGCCGCTCTACAAGGACTTCTCGGTCAAGATTGCCTCGGGCGAGCGGGTGGGTCTGGTGGGCCATTCGGGGTCCGGCAAGACGACCTTCGTCAAGCTGATCCAGCGGCTCTATGACGTCAATGACGGCGCCATCACCATTGATGGCCAGAACATTGCGCATGTGCAGCAGTCCAGCCTGCGCGGCCAGATCGCAATTGTGCAGCAGGAGCCGATCCTGTTTCACCGCACCCTGGCCGAGAACATCGCCTATGCGCGTCCCGGTGCCTCGCGCGCCCAGATCGAGCTGGCGGCGAGCCAGGCCAATGCCCACCACTTCATTCTCGACCTGCCCAAGGGCTACGAGACGCTGGTGGGTGAACGCGGGGTTAAGCTGTCGGGTGGCGAGCGTCAGCGCGTGGCCATTGCCCGCGCGTTCCTGGCCGATGCACCGATCCTGATCCTGGATGAGGCCACCTCGAGCCTGGACAGCGAAAGCGAGGCCCAGATTCAGGAGGCCATGGAGCGCCTGATGGTGGGTCGGACCACGCTGGTGATTGCCCATCGCCTCTCGACGGTGCGGGCACTCGATCGCCTGCTGGTGTTCGACAAGGGGCATATTGCCGAAGAGGGCGATCATCAGGCGCTGATCAAGCTCAAGGGCGGCATCTATCGCGGACTGTTCGAGCGTCAGGCGCTCGAGCTGACCAAGGGCCTCAACGTCGCCTGACACAAATAAAGACGCCGGGGCCATCATGGTCCCGGCGTCTTGTATTTTTGGTGAGGCGCTAGACGACGTCGAGCGTCACCTCAAAGCCTTTGCGGCTGACTTCGCTATAGGGGCAGATGATGTGCGCGCGCTTGACGATGTCTTCGACCTTGGCCTTGTCCATCCCTGGAACATGGGCCTTGAGCGCTGCCTGGATCCAGAAACCTTCGCCATCGGGCCGGTCGCGGAAGCTTACTTCGGCGGTGACCGTCGCATCATCGGGGATGGTGTCGCCGGACTTGCGGGCCGCGCCCTTCATGGCGCCCAGAAAGCAGGCCGAGTAACCCAGCGCGAACAACTGCTCGGGATTGGTGCCGCGCGCGCCGTCGCCGCCCATCTCCTTGGGCGAGGTAAGGGTGACATCGAGCACCCCGTCATCGGTGGCACCGTGGCCCTGACGGCCACCGGTTGAGGTGGCCTTGGCGGTATACATGATCTTGGTCATCTGTTGTCTCCTGGTGGGGCCGGGCCCGGCGGGCTCGGGTCGTTGCATTGACCTTAGCGTAGCAGCGACTGGCCGCCATCGACATAGACCGGCACGCCGGTAATATGCCGCGCCGCGTCCGAGGCCAGAAAGGCAATGGTTTCGGCAACGTCCCCGCTCTTGCCCGGCTCGCCGCCTGTAAGCGGAATGTCCCCCTGGGGAAACTCGACCGGGATCTCGGCGGCGGCGACATTGCGCTTGTCGGTATTGTCGTCGATCTGCGTGTCGATGGCCCCGGGACACACAGCATTGACCCGGATCTTGTGCGGGCCCAGTTCGAGCGCCAATTGCTGGGCCATCGCCACCTGCGCCGCCTTGGTCGCGGCATAGGCCGTGGCGCCGGCACTTGTGAAAGTGCGATTGCCGTTGATTGACGACACGATGATGATGGCGCCGCCAGCCCGCTTGAGATGGGGTACTGTCAGATGCAGCGTGAGATAGGTGCCACCCAGATTGGTGGTCGTGGTCTTGTCCCACTCATCGGGCATCAATTCGTCGATCGGGGCCCAGACCCCGTTAATGCCGGCATTGGCCACCACGATATCGATCTGGCCCCAATCTCCCATGATCCGGTCGACCGCGGCGCGCATGCCATCGGGGTCCGATATATCGGCCGACACCGCCATGGCTTGCCCGCCAGCCTCCACGATCTCGTCGCGGGTGGCATTGATTTCCTCATCGGTCCGGCTGAGCACGGCGACGCGCGCGCCACCCTTGGCCAGCCGCAGTGCCGTGGCCTTGCCAATGCCCGATCCGGCACCGGTGACCAAAGCGACCTTGTCGGAAAACTGCATGTTTGGCTCCCTATTGCCTGTAACGCTCCTGACCCAAGTCATGGCGGGCCCCAAGGTTCCTTGGCCCGGGTGTTTCAATGCACTCTATCGTCCGCACTGTTCGTGGAATCGGCCCTGCTCTTTGCCACCGCAGGGGCCTATGTAAGGGTCAAGTTTCCCGGCAATGCAGGAGCGTGCCATGATTGATACATCCATGCAGACCAATGTGAAGTCTGCCCCATTGCTGCCGCTGACCACCACGCTGGGCACCGTCCATATCGCGGTGACCGACCGTGCCCGGGCATTGGCCATCTGGCAGGACGTGGTCGGGCTTGAGCTGCTTGCCGAAAGCGGTGGCGCCCTGACCATGGGCGCTGGTGGCAAGCCGCTGATCGTGCTCGAAACCGGTGCCACCGCGCCTGTGACGCCCCGCAGCATCGGGCTGTATCACGTCGCCATCCACGTGCCGCAACGCGCTGATCTGGCGCAAATGACCGTGCGCGCCATGCAGCGCAATGTCCGCATCTCGCCCACCGATCATCTGGTGTCTGAAGCCATCTATCTCTGGGATCTGGACGGTAATGGCATCGAGATCACTTTCGAAACGCCCTGGCGCGGCCATCTGGGCGATCCGGAGAAGGGCGAAAACTATGCTATCTCGGCTGATGGCAAGCCCCATTCAGGGCGCGATCCGATCGATCTGGACGGCCTGCTCGCTGAACTGGGTGCGCAGCCCGTTCTTGCCGCCCGCATGCCGGCCGGCACCCGCATCGGCCATGTCCATGTCCATGTCAAAGACCTGCATCAGGCCATGGGTTTCTACCGTGACGTTATCGGCTTTGCCGGCTTTCTGCTGATCGATTCCTTCGGCATGGGCGATGTCGGGCTCGACTACATGCCCCATACCCTGGCTTTCAATGTATGGTCGGGCCCCAATGCCACCCTGCCGGCTGCCGGCACTGCCGGTCTGCGCTGGTTCACCATCGTGTTGCCCGACGCCGTCACGCTCGATCAGGTCAGGGCGCGCCTGCAGCAGGCTGGTGCCCCCATTGAAGCGCTGACCAACGGCATCGAGACCCAGGATCCCTCCGGCAATCGTATTCAGATCATGGTCAGCGACTGACTGACATGTTAGTCCTTCCGGTGAGTAATCGGGAGGACTTTTTCATGCGGGCCATTTCCTGCGCCGCGCCGGGTGAACTGGCATTGGTCGATATTGCAGCGCCGGCGCTCAAGCCCGGCTGGGTGCGGGTGGGCATTCGCCATATCGGCATTTGCGGCACCGACTATCATATCTTCGAGGGCAAGCACCCTTTCCTGCAATATCCCATCATCATGGGCCATGAGCTGTCCGGCGTCGTGCTCGACGCCAATGGCGCGGCCAGCCTGAGCGATGGCGACGCGGTGGTGATCAACCCCTATCTGCCCTGCTACCAGTGCCCCGCCTGCACCGAAGGCAAGACCAATTGCTGCGAGAGCCTGACGGTGATCGGCGTGCATGGCGATGGCGGCATGGCCGAAGAGATCGTCATCCCCGAGGCCAATCTTTACCCCGCCAAGGGGCTCAGCCTGCGCGATGCGGCCATGGTGGAATTCCTCGCCATTGGCGCGCACGCGGTGCGGCGTACCGAGCTCAAGCCGGGCTGGCGCGTGCTGGTGGTGGGCGGCGGTCCCATCGGACTGGGCGTGGCGTTTTTTGCCCGCATTGCCGGCGCTGAGGTGACCATTCTGGACGCTGCGGCCGACAAGCTGGACGTGGCGCGCGATTTCGGCTTTGGCGCAGTAGCGCTCGACGCTCGTGATAGCGCGGAGTTCAAGACGCGCATGGCGACCGGTTTTGATGCCGTGTTTGACGCCACCGGCGCCATCCCCGCCATGAACCAGGCGGTCGGTTATTGCCGCAATGGTGGCGCGCTGACGCTGGTCGGCGTGGTCAAGGGTACACTGGCCTGGGAAGACCCCGAAATTCACAAGCGCGAACTGACCATCCGCGCCTCGCGCAATGCCACGCGGGAAGATTTCGACCATGTCATGACCCACATCGCCAATGGTAACGTGCCCACTGACAGGCTTGCCACGCACGCCACCAGCTTTGATGATGTGCCCGCCAATATGCCGAAATGGGCCCATGACCGATCCGGGCTGATCAAGGCCATCATCACGCTCTAGGAGGCCCCATGCGCAACGCTCAGGACGTCATCGATTTCTGGTTTGTCCGCCATGGCAGCGACGACTGGTTTGGCGGCAAGGCCGAGTTTGACGCGGCGCTGGCCGCCGAGTTCGCCGAAACCCACGCCGCCGTGGCGCGGGCCGAGGCCTGGCAGTGGCGCGCAACGTCTGATGGGCGGCTGGCCGAGATCATCGTGCTCGATCAGTTTTCCCGTCAATTGCACCGTGGTTCAGCTCAGGCCTTCGCACAGGACAAGATGGCCGTGGCGCTGGCCCAGGAGGCGATTGCTGCCGGGGCCGATCAGGGGCTCGATCAGGACCATGCCATGTTCCTCTACATGCCCTTCATGCACGCCGAGTCGCTGGTGCTGCAGGAGGAGGGCGTCAAGCTGTTCGCCAGCTTCAGCGAGAATCTGCAGAAATTCATGACCGGCCACCGCGATACCATCGCCCGCTTTGGCCGCTTCCCGTTCCGCAACAAGGCGCTGGGGCGCACCAGCACGCCTGAGGAACAAGCCTATATGGCAGAGCAGGGTGATCGGGTTTACTGAGACGCTCAGCCCCTAGAGCGACACCAGCTTGGGATCAACCAGCGCGCCTTTCTGGCCGATGACGATGCCCGCGACGCGGTGGGCCGCTTCGGCAGCTTCGCGCAGCGATTTGCCGGCCAGGCGCGCCGAGAGATAGGCGCCATTGAAGCTGTCGCCAGCGCCCGTGGCATCGACCACGCTTTTGGCGGTTGGCGGCGCGACACGGACGCGCTCATGGGCGGTGGCGATCAGCGCTTCGCCCGCACCATCCTTGACCACCACTTCTTCCACACCCAGTTCGAGATAGCGGTCTGCCGTCTCGTCGACATTCTTGTCGCCAAACAGCGGCGCTTCGTCGGAATGGGTGGGCAGCACGATATCGCACAGGCTTGCTGCCGCGGTCAGTACGCCCGCCATCACACGCGGACTGGTCCACAGGGCAGGGCGCAGATTGGTGTCGAAAGCGACCTTGGCGCCATTGTCGCGCGCCCGCACCACAGCGCCGAGCAGGCGGCCGCGGGCGCGGGGCGCCAGAATGGCGAGCGTGATGCCCGAAACATAGACCATGCTGGCGCCTTCAACGGCCTTGGCCAGCGCGTCCTTGTCATCGGCCAGCAGCTTGGCAGCGGAGGTGTCGCGCCAATAGGTGAAGTGGCGATCCCCGTCGGCCTGATGGATCATGTAAAGGCCGGGACGGCGATCGGGCACGGTGCGAATATGGCTGGTGCCAATGCCATTGGCGTCGAGAAAGGCCTTGATGTCGGAAGAGTATTTGTCAGCTCCCAGCCCGGTGAAATAGTCGACCGACCAGTCATCGCCGAGCAGGGCACGCATATACCAGGCGGTGTTGAGCGTATCGCCGGCATAGCCGAGGCGATATTGGCGATCCTCGCCGCCACTCATTTCGATCATGCATTCACCGATGCTGACGAAGCGATGCTGTACCAAGCCCTTGCCCTCCTTGCGTGTGTCAGGCTTATGCCGGTAAAGCCCATTTGCCTGCAAGTCACTATCTTCCATACAAGATCAGAAGGCACTATGGTGCCGCCAAATTTGTTTCGCCGGAGATTTCCATGTCGCGTCTGAGCGCCAAGACCCTCAACAGCATTCCCGCCGGGGTGGCTGTGCCCAATTACGATCGCAGCACACTCACTCCCGGCATTGTGCATCTGGGCATTGGCGCCTTTCACCGCGCCCATATGGCGGTCTATGTCGATGATCTGCTCAAGGACCATCCCGATTGGGCCATTGTCGGCGCCAGCCTGCGCCGCCCCGATACCAAGGATGCGCTTGAACCCCAGGACGGCCTCTACACCATTGCGGTGCGCGACGCCCAGGGCACCCATCCCCGCGTCATCGGCTCGATCCTGAACGTGCTCGACGCCAACACCCAGCGCGAAGAATTGCTGGCGCTGATGGCGGATCCAAAAATCCGCATTGTGTCGCTGACCGTCACCGAAAAGGGCTATTGCCACGATCCGGCAACGGGCGAGCTCGATGAACGCCACTCCGATATTGCCCACGACCTGGCCAACCCGACCGCGCCGAAATCCGCACCGGGCATGCTGGTCGAAGCGCTGGCCCGCCGCCATGCCGCTGGCGTGCCGCCCTTTGCGGTGATGAGCTGCGATAATCTGCCATCGAACGGCGAGACGGTGCAGCGCATCGTCACCCGCTTTGCCAGCCTGCGCGATGTGATGCTGGGCGACTGGGTCATGCAGAACGTCGCCTTCCCCGGCACCATGGTGGACCGCATCGTGCCCTCCACCACCGATGCTGATCGCGATACCATTGCCGGTCTTATCGGGGCTGACGACGCCTGGCCGATCATGACCGAGCCCTTCACCCAATGGGTGATTGAGGACAAGTTCCCCCAGGGCCGTCCACCGTTTGAAACGGTCGGCGCGCAGCTGGTTGAGGATGTCGAGCCCTTCGAGCGCATGAAGCTGCGCATGCTCAATGGCAGCCACTCGACAATCGCCTATCTCGGCTATCTGGCGGGCCATGAATATGTATCGCAGGCCATTGCCGATCCCGCCTTCCACAAGCTGATCCACGGTCTGATGACCGAGGAAGCCATGCCAACGCTGGACATGCCCGGCACCGATCTGGGCGCCTATCGTGACCAGCTGCTGGCGCGCTTCGCCAATCCGGCCCTGCAGCACCGCACCTGGCAGATCGCCATGGATGGCAGCCAGAAATTGCCGCAGCGCCTGCTCGGCACCATTCGCGATCGGCTGGCGGCCGATCAGCCCTTCGAGCGGCTGGCGCTCGGTGTGGCCGCCTGGATGCGCTATGTCGTGGGCATTGACGAAAAGGGCGAGAACATCGACGTGCGCGATCCGCTCGCCATGCGCATGATGGCCATTGCCGCCGAAGCCGGCGACGATGCCGAAGCGCTCTATGTCGGGCTGGTGGCGCTCAATGAAGTGTTTGGTACCGATCTGGCCGACAACCAAGCCTTTGGCGATGCTGTCGTTACCCATCTCGAAGCCCTGTTCGATGATGGCGTGGTCGAGACGATCAAGGCTGTTGTGGGTTAGGCACCCCACCCAGCCTCCCCCTGAAGGGGGAGGAGTCAGTTTGGTGTTTGGTGTGAGACAGCGCCCATGAGTGGAGCGGCCCCTCCCCCTCTCAGGGGGAGGTTGGGTGGGGGCTCCCCCCTTAGACCCGGCCTTCCATGGCCCGATCAAAGATCTCCAGCGCCAGTTCCTTTGTCAGCTTGATCGGATTGCCGCCAGCCGTCGGATCGACAATGGCCATGTCCCCGATCAGCTCGCGCCTGGCGCTGTCGACGTTGAACTCGGCCAGCGTATGCGGCACGTCCAGGCGCAGGCGCAGCCCGATCACCGCATGCTGGAAGGCCTCAAAGGTTGGTGACAGCCCCAGATAACCGGCCAGTCGGCCGATGCGCGCTTCAATCGCGGCTTTGTTGACGATCAGCACATAGGGCATGAATACCGCATTGGTCATGCCGTGATGGGTATCATAGAGCGCGCCGACTGGATGGCTGAGCGCGTGAATGGCGCCGAGCCCCTTCTGGAAGGCGGTGGCGCCCATGGCCGCCGCGCTCATCATGTGACCGCGCGCCACAAGATCACTGGGATTGGCCACCACCTTGGGCAGGTTCTCCAGCACCAGCCGAATGCCTTCGACGGCAATGCCATCGGCCATCGGGTGATAGCCGGGCGCGCAATAGGCTTCCAGGCAATGCGCCAGCGCATCCATGCCGGTACCGATGGTGATAAAGGCGGGCATGCCAACGGTAAGTTCGGGGTCGGCGATCACAACCTTGGGCATCATCAGCGGGTGGAAGATCACTTTTTTGGTGTGCGTGGTCTCGTCGGTAATCACCCCGGCGCGACCGACTTCCGAACCGGTGCCCGCAGTGGTCGGCACGGCAATGATGGGCAGGATGCCGGCGGGGTCCGCGCGGGTCCACCAGTCACCAATATCCTCGAAGTCCCACATTGGCCGGGTCTGCCCCGCCATGAAGGCGATGACCTTGGCCGCATCAAGCCCCGAGCCGCCGCCAAAGGCGATGACGCCATCATGGCCGCCCTCGCGCAATTGCTTGATGCCCGCCTCGACATTGGCCGAGATCGGATTGGGTTTGACGTCAGCAAACACGCCCACCGGCATGCCCGCATCCTTGAGCAGGGCGATGGTGTTCTGCGTGACCGGCAGATTGACCAGCCCCGCATCGGTCACCAGCAAGGGCTTGGTTATCCCGGCTTCCTTGAGGATCTCGGGTAGCTCGGCAATGCGGCCAGGGCCGAACTTGATCGCGGTGGGGAAATTCCAGTTGGCTTTGGTCATGTCGATTACACCCGCTTCAAGTGGTAGGATTTTGGCTGGGTCAGATTGGCGTAGCCGATTTCGCTCAGGCTGCCGCCCTTGCCGGTGTCCTTGACCCCGGTCCAGACCAGGCCCGGATCAAGATAGTCACAGCGATTGGCAAACACGGTGCCGGTTTCAATGCGGCTGCCCAGTTGCGCCGCGGCGTCCAGATCATTGGTCCAGATCGAGGCGGTCAGCCCATAGGGGCTGTCATTCATCAGCGCGATGGCTTCGGCGTCATCGGCCACCTTCATGATCCCCACCACCGGGCCAAAGCTCTCCTCGCGCATCACGCTCATCTGGTGATTGACCCCGGTCAGCACCTCCGGCGTCAGATAGGGCGAGCCGGGTACGTCCAGCTTGTGGCGGGTATTGAGCCGCGCCACCGCGCCGCCGCGTTCGGCCTCTTCGGTCTGCTGGCGCACATGATCGGCAAAGCTGCCGCGCGCCATCGGCCCCACCATGGTGTCGGCCTCGAACGGATTGCCCAGCGTCCAGCCGCTGGCGGCTTCTACGAACTCATCGACAAAACGGTCATAGACATCGCCATGCACATAGATGCGCTCAATGCCGCAACAGCTCTGG
This sequence comes from Devosia litorisediminis, assembly GCF_018334155.1. Classification (NCBI taxonomy): domain Bacteria; kingdom Pseudomonadati; phylum Pseudomonadota; class Alphaproteobacteria; order Hyphomicrobiales; family Devosiaceae; genus Devosia; species Devosia litorisediminis. The sequence continues at coordinate 420,335 of NZ_JAGXTP010000002.1, forward strand.
CCAGAGTTGAAGAATGACCCATCGACCAGGCTTTCAACAGCATGCTCGATCTTGGCGTCGGCCCGCACATAGGCAGGGTCCTTGCCGCCCAGCTCCAGCCCCAGCGTGGCGAAGGTGCCCGCCGCAGCCTTTTCGATGCGACGACCGCCCTCAACCGAGCCGGTGAAATTGATGTGGTCGATCTGCCCCGAGCCGATCAGCGTCTCGGTATCGGCATGACCCATCACCAGATTCTGGAACAGCCCGGCGGGCAGCCCCGCCTGCTCGGCGGCCAGCGCGAAACGCTCGCCGGCCAACAGGGTCTGGCTGGCATGCTTGAGGATGACCGCATTGCCCGCGACCAGCGCGGGCACGATGGAATTGACCGCCGTCAGGAACGGGTAGTTCCACGGCGCAATCACCAGCACGATACCCAGCGCTTCGCGGGTAATGTAGCGGGTGAAATTATCCTTTTGCGGCAGCGCAATTGGCGCCAAGGCGCTGTCGGCCAGCCCGATCATGTAGCGCGCGCGCTCTTCAACGCCGCCCTTTTCGCCGCCATAGCGGACCGGTCGGCCCATCTGCCAGGCGAGTTCGGGCACAATCTCGTCATTCATCAGCAGCAGCGCGTCGACCAAATGGCTGACGATCTTCTGGCGCTCGGCCAGGGTGGTTTCACCCCAGGCCCGCCGCGCCATCTGCGCGCGAATGACCGCGGTTTCAATGTCGACGCCGCTGGCCAGTGGCCGCTCGGCATAGACGCTGCCATCTACCGGCGAGATGATTTTTACGGTGTCAGTCATGTGTTCCGAACTCGTTCAACCCACAGTGTCATCCCGGCCCTGAGCCGGGATACATCCTGGAATTTCTGTCTTGCCGCGAGGTGGTTCGTTCGAGCGACCTTGCGGCGGCGGTGCGATCTCGGGATGGGCACCGGACTCAAGGCCGGGACGACACCGAGTATGATCAGGCTTCTGTGGCAGCAGGGAGACCTAGCTGCGTTCGAACCCTCTTTTCAACTCCCAGTCGGTCACCCGGCGATCATATTCGAGCTGCTCCCACTCCGCGGTGTGCACATAATGGGCCACAACGTTTTCGCCAAAGGCCGATTTGAGCATCTCCGAGCGGCGCAGCCAGTCGGTGGCCTCGCGCAGGGTCTTGGAGATCTCGGGCAATTGCTCGCTGACATAGGCGTCGCCAACAAAGGCGGGTTTCAGCTCCAGCTTTTCCTCAATGCCCTTGATACCCGCAGCGATCAGCGCGGCCATGGCTAGATAGGGATTGAGATCAGCCCCGCCCATGCGGCACTCGACGCGGATCGATTTGGAATTCTCGCCACATAGCCGGAACCCGGCGGTGCGATTGTCCGGCGACCAGATCGCCTTGGTGGGCGCAAACGTGCCGGCCTGGAAGCGCTTGTAGGAATTGATATAGGGCGCCAGAAAATAGGTGATGTCGCGCGCATAGGCCAGTTGCCCGGCCATGAAGTGCTTCATCAGATCGCTCATGCCGCGATCATCGCTGGAGTCCGGGAACATCGGCTTGCCATCCAGATCGGCCAGCGACATGTGGATATGGCTCGACGAGCCTGCCAGCTCGTAATGCCATTTGGCCATGAAGGTCACCGACTTTCCCTGAGCATAGGCGATTTCCTTGGTGGCATTTTTCAGCACCACATGGCGGTCGGCCATGGTCAGGGCGTCACAATATTTGACGTTGATTTCTTCCTGCCCCGGGCCCCATTCGCCCTTGGAGGATTCCACCGGAATACCCGAGGCCTGCAGATGCTTGCGCAGCGCCCGCATCACCCCTTCTTCCTTGGTGGTCTGGAAGATGTGGTAGTCCTGAATATAGTCGCCCGCCGTCTGCAGCTTGGCGTGACCCTTTTCGAGCACCGAGCGATAGGTCTCGTCGAACAGGTAGAATTCCAGTTCGGTCGCTGCGTTGGCCGTGTAGCCCATGGCCGCCAGCCGACCCAGCTGCGCCTTGAGAATGGCGCGCGGGCTGTGCGGGATGGGTTCGTGATGGTGATGATCGCTCAGATCGCACAGCACGATCGCAGTGCCTTCGAGCCAGCTCGCCTTCATCAGCGTGGCCAGATCGGGCTTCATCACGAAATCCCCATAGCCCTTGCCCCAATTAGCGGCGGCATAGCCGGGCACCGGCTCCATGTCGATATCGTCGGCCAGCAGATAGTCGCAGCCATGGGTTTCGTCATTGGCCACTTCGAGGAAGAACTCGGCCTGAAAGCGCTTGCCGATCATGCGGCCCTGCATATCAGGAAAGGCGACAAGGACGGTGTCGATATTGCCCGCGGCAACGTCCTGTTTGAGGTCGGCCAGTGAATAGCTCATGCGCTCAGTCTCCCGGATGATGGGGCGCCCGGACAGACCGGACGCCCGTTTGGCCTCAGGCCTTATGTTCGAGGGCGAATTCTTCTTCGGGCGACAGGATCAGCTTGTTGCGGCCGATCAGGCCAAAATAGGCGATGCCCACCGCGCACCACAACACCACCCAGATCACGCCCTTGAAGAAGTTGGGATCCTGCATCTGGTAGAACAGGGTGATCGCGGCAATGATGATAGTGACACTGGCCCCGCCAATGCCCAGGGGCGAGCGGAACGGACGCTCCATATTGGGCTGGTTGCGGCGCAGCAGGATGAAGCTGAGAGCCTGCATGATGTAGCTGAGCATGGCGCCGAACACGGCCATGTTGAGCAGTACGGTGCCGATGATGTCGTCACCCTGCTGACTATCTTCAGCCCCGCCGCCGCCATTGGCAAACCAGATGATCAGCATCACGGTCAGGCCCAGCGCCGCGCCACTCATCATGGCGATATGCGGGGTCTTGTGCTTGCCATGGGTAACCGACAGCGCCGAGGGGAAATAGCCCGCCCGGCTCAGCGAATAGACCTGCCGCCCCTGCGCAAACAGGATGGTGTGGAACGAGGCGATCAGCCCGATCATGGCGATCAGGCCCAGCACGACAGCACCACTGGTGCCATAGATGGCGCGGAAACCATCCAGCAGCGGTTCGCCCGATGAACCCAGCGCGAAGGCGCCGACCCCGATCACCGATGGATTGAGCAGCATGATCATGAAGGCCGAGATGATCAGCGTGCCCATGCCCAGCAAGATGCCGCGCGGCATGTCGCGCTTGGGATCAACCGATTCCTCGGCAGCCAGTGGCAATTGCTCGATGGCCAGGAAAAGCCAGACCGCAAAGGGCAGGCTGGCCAGCACGCCACCAAATCCGAACGGGAACAGTGAGCCGCCACCCTCTGGCAGTTCGCTGCCATCGGCCGCGATATTGAGCGCCCAGCGCGAGAAGTCGATATTGGGAATGGCGCTGATCCAGAAGGCGATCAGCACGGCCAGCGAGGCCAGCGTCACCACCAATGTCACCCGGAAGCTGAGCGCCACGCCATAGATGTTGAGCGCCAGGAAAATGGCATAGAACACTACCCATATGATGGGTAGCCACGCCGCATCCAGCCCCACAATGGCGCTGAAATAGGACGAGATAAACGTCACCACCACAGCGGGGGTGAGCACATATTCGACGTTCTCGAACAGCCCGGTAATGAAGCCGCCCCACGGCCCCATCGAGGTGCGGGCGAACGAATAGGCCGCGCCGGTATGGGGCAGGGCGGGGCTCATTTCGGCAATGCAGAACACCAGCCCCAGATACATCACCGCGATGATGCCGGCGGCCACGACCATGCCGCCCCAGCCGCCGGTGGCGAAGCCAAAATTCCAGCCCGAGAAATGCCCCGAGATCACGGCGCCCACGCCCAGCGCCCAGAGTGACCAGATGCCCGCATAGCGGGTCAGGCCACGTTCTTCGAAATAACTCTTGTCGCGTGTCGCATAGGCGACACTGCCAACCTTCTTGTTTCCAGCCATCGTCACGTCCCCCTGAAAATCAGCCCACGGTTTAGTCTAGACGGCCATTGCCCCGCCACGCGCCAGCCGCGCGGCTTCCAGACAACGGGCCAGCCGGGCAGACCATTGGTCCACCCCGACCGGTTCGAGAATTTCGTCATTGCGGATTTCGATCATGGTGGCGTCCAGCCCGCGCCCGTCGCCATGACGCTCCAGCGTCAGCGTCACCCCGTTGAGCGCCGCATAGGGCTCGTTCCAGCCAATATTGAGCGCGGGGTCTTCGGCTGCCAGTGCATCGCGCACTGCTGCGGTATAGCGCGCGTCCACCCCGTGGATCACCCCGATCGGCCAGGGCCGCGCTACCCCGTTATAGACCGGGGTAAAGGAATGCATGCAGATCAGGATTGTCTCCTGGCCCGCATGACGGCGCGCTTCAAGCAGCGTCTCTATCGAGGCATGGAAGGGCCGGTGATAGTGATCGATCCGGTATTGCCGCTCTTCGGCGCTGATCCCCTCATTGGCCGCAATGCGCGTTGCCTCCGAGAGCGTCCAGATCAGGTCGGGCGCATCCAGATCGCGATTGCAGTCGATGATCAGGCGCGACACGGTCGATTGCACCAGCGGCGCATCGAGCAGATCGGCCAGTTTCCGGCTGACCGCCAGGGCGCCAGGGTCCCAGGCAATATGGCTCACCCGTTCGGTCATGGTCAGGCCCAGATCGCCATATCGGGTGGGGATACGATTTCTGGCATGATCGCACACGATCACGAAAGGCGATGGCCCCCGCGCATTGGTCACCAGCACCGAATGTTGCTCCGTTCTGCTCACTTGGCCTCTCATGTGATGCTTCTGGATCGTCGCACTACTTGCCTAAGCGCGAAATCTGTCAATGTGTTTGTTGGGCGCACCACGGCCACGCCGACGCTCCCGGGCGGGGTCGTTGCAACGTGGCGATCGAGGCGATGTCTGGCGCGCCTAGTCGCTCTTGGACATTTTCAGGAAGTCGGGGCCGCGGAAGCGGATATTGTGGTCAATTTCGCCAATGGCTTTTTTGTCCTTGCCCGCATAGTCGAGCTCATCAAGCACGCTCTGGATCAGGGTGATCCGGCCCCGGCGCTTGTCATTGGTACGGATAACCGTCCAGGGCGCATGCTCGGTATGGGTGCGCTTGATCATCTCGTCGCGCGCATCCGAGTAATCATTCCACCGGCTCAGGGCCTCCAGATCAATCGGGGAGAGCTTCCACACCTTGAGCGGATCGTGACGGCGATCATGGAACCGCTTGAGCTGCATCTCGCGGCCAATCGACAGCCAGAACTTGAACAGGTGAATGCCATCCCTGGTGATGCGCCGCTCGAATTCGGGCGCTTCTTCCAGGAAATGTTCGGTCTGCTCGGGGGTGCAGAAGCCCATGACCTTTTCGACGCCGGCGCGGTTGTACCAGGAGCGATCAAACAGCACCGTCTCGGTGGCGGCGGGCATCCATTCGACATAGCGCTGGAAATACCACTGCGTGCGCTCGCGATCATTGGGCTTGGGCAGCGCCGCGATGATGTTGTAGCGCGGATTGAGATTTTCCATATAGCGCTTGATGGTGCCGCCCTTGCCGGCGGCATCGCGTCCCTCGAACACGATCATGATCCGCTCGCCGGTTGCCAGCAGGTGCGCCTGCAATGTCACCAATTGCTTTTGCAGATCGTACATCTGGGCTTCATAGATATCGCGATCCAGCTTATCCTCGTAAGGATAGCCGCCTGAGGTCATCGCGTTCTTTTTGATGGCCTTGGGCAGATCTGGGTCTTCAATATCAAAGCCGTCGATTGGATCAGTCACTCGTGTCGCTCCATTGTCATGGTCACCGTGCTACACAGAGCCCCCCTTATGCAAGGGGCATGGCAACTGTCTGATTCACAGAAACAAATGGACCAAATCCACATCCATCAACCCGCTTCCCGCTTTGAGACGGCCCTGGCGCGCCTGTTCGAACAGGCGGGGCCGCTGGCCGCGATTGCCGGCGTGTTTGTCACGCTGACGATCTTTGGCGGTCTCGGCCTGGTAGGCGGGCTGGTCGGCTTTGTCGCCGTGAGCGCAGCCGTGCTGTTGCTGCCCCCCAGGGCCGATGCACCGCTTCCAGTACAGACCGTCAGCACCGTTCAGCCTGTTGTGGTTCCCGGCAGCACCGCCTCGGTATTTGCCGATGCGCTGATCGACCCCTGCATGGTGCTGGATCGTCGTGCGGTGGTGCTGCACACCAACCCGGCCGCCAAGCGCCAGTTTCCCAGCGTGACCAATGGCAATCCGCTGACTTTTTCGCTGCGCAATCCCGAACTGGTGCAGGCCATCGATGCGGCCATTCGCACCGGCGCCACGCGCAGTATCGAGCTGCATGAAACCCTGCCCTCCGAGACCTGGGACAAGGTGGTGGTCGCGCCGCTGACCCGGCCGGAGCTGGACTGGTTCGACGACGAGAACCGCCAGCTCATTGTCACCTTCCAGAGCCTGACCGAAATCAAGCGCGCCGAGGCCCTGCGCTCGGACTTCATCGCCAATGCCAGTCACGAGTTGCGCACACCCCTGGCGTCGCTGCTCGGCTTTATCGATACCCTGCTGGGCCCGGCGGCCAAGGATACCGCGGCGCGCGAGAAATTCCTGGGCATCATGCGCGGGCAGGCCGAACGCATGAGCAAGCTGATCGACGATCTGCTCAGCCTGTCGCGCATAGAAATGCACCAGCATGTGCGGCCCACCGGCAGTATTGATCTGGCCGCCTTGCTGCGCGAAGTGCGCGAAGGGCTGATGACCCAGGCCAAGGCCGCCGATATCGAAATACGCTTCAGCCTTGGTACCGGGCCTGCCACCACCATGGGTGATCGTGGCCAGCTTTATGAAGTGTTCGAGAACCTGCTCGACAACGCCATCAAATATGGTGCGGGCGGCAAGTTCGTCGAAGTCAGTCTGGCGCCTGCCGGGCGTGTCGGCTTCCAGCACATGGTCACCGTCATCGATCACGGCCAGGGCGTCGAACCCGAGCATGTGCCGCGCCTGACCGAGCGCTTCTACCGCATCGACGCTGATGCCAGCCGCAAGAAGAAGGGCACGGGCCTGGGACTGGCCATCGTCAAGCATATCGTCAACCGCCATCGCGGCCAGCTCTCGATCAAGAGCAAGCCCGGTGAGGGCATGCGCGTGGACGTGCTGCTGCCCTGAGGCAAGGATCGCCTCAGACTGCTCGTGGCGGCAAAGAGGCAGCTCAGATGAACGCCTGAAAGACTAAACCAACGGTGCCGTCGGACGTGGTCCGAGGGTTGGTCCAGACAATTGTGCAGTGTCAGACAACACGGCTGGCCAGATGCCGAACGCACGATGCCCCGTAAACACGATGCCCCATAAAACGAAAAAGGCGCCCGAAGGCGCCTCATTCTCAATCCGTGTCGCGTCGCCTAGCGGCGCTTTTTATCGACCTGGTGGTAGGCCCGCTTGGAGTGGAACTCGCAATAGGGACCGCTTTCCAGGCTGTGCTGGCCGCAGAAGTAGAAATCCTTGCCCAGTGGATCCCCGATGGGCCACTTGCAGGTATCTTCGCTCAGCTGCAGCAGGCTCAGACGCTTGTCTTCGGGGATGAACAGCTCCTGTACGGCCGGAGCCACATAAAGCTGCTGATCCATCTGCGGGTCATGCGCCAGGGCCGTCGCGCCAACCGATTGTGGACGCGACATGGCTGGACGCGGCTTGGCCGCAGCACTGCCCATATGCGAGCTCATCCCCGCCGAGGGGCTGGCAACGCGGCGCGGTGCTGGCCGGGCAGCCGGACGCGCACGGGGTGTCGAATTGGTTGGCTTGGCCCGTGCCGAAAGCTTGAGGCGATGCACCTTGCCGATCACGGCATTGCGGGTCACCCCTTCGCCCAACTGTCCAGCAATCTGGCTGGCGCTGAGGCCTTCCATCCAGAGCTTCTTCAAGGTCTCGACGCGTTCGTCCGTCCAGCCTGCCGGTTGTGCTCCTGAAACCATCGTCAAAACAGAATCCTTCATTGTGCCGCCAAATAGCCTTGGCAACCATCAAACGCTAGGCGTCGTATGTTGAGTGGGTCCGCCACACGAGATATCGTGCTCCCAATGACGCTGAGTTTACGCCATGCGAGGAATCGGGATCAAGAGTCGGGCGAAAGTTTCCCCGTAAATTCACTGGTTAAAATTATGCTAACGAAGAATGAGTCAATTCATGGGCTTGCCCTGCGATCATTGACTTATCTGGGAAAATTAGCCTAAATCTGGCACCGAAACGCGCTGCGAGACAGGCGCGTTTTTGGTTTTTGTGGCGCTATTGTCACGCACCCCTTCTCGCCTCGTGAAAAACCCTGAGCTTTCAAAAGGAATACGACCCATGTCTGCGCTCTTTGGCACATATGCCCGCTCCGAACTCGCCTTTGAGCGGGGCGAAGGCATGCGCCTTTTCGATCAGCAGGGTCGCGACTATCTCGATTTCCATTCCGGTATCGCGGTCAACGCGCTGGGCCATGGTGATCCCCATCTGGTGACCGCGCTCAAAAGCGCCGCCGACAAGGTGTGGCACACTTCCAATGTGTTCTCCATTCCCGAGCAGGAACGGCTGGGCCAGCGCCTGGTCGATGCCACTTTTGCGGACTCGGTGTTCTTCACCAATTCGGGCGCTGAGGCGCTCGAATGCGCCATCAAGACCGCGCGGCACTATTACTGGGCCAAGGGCGAAACCGAGCGCTACGAAATCATCGCCTTTACCGGCTCTTTCCATGGCCGCACGCTGGGCACCATCGCGGCGGGCGGCAATCCGAGCTACCTCGAAGGCTTCGGCCCGGCCATGCCGGGCTTCAAGCACACAGCGCCGGGCGACCTTGACGCCGTCAAGGCGCTGATCGGACCGCAGACCTGCGCCATCCTGATCGAGACCGTGCAGGGCGAGGGCGGGGTGACCGCAATGACGCCCGAATACATGCAGGGCCTGCGCGCATTGTGTGACGAGCACGATCTGCTGCTGGTTCTCGATGAAGTCCAGTGCGGCTACGGTCGGACCGGTCGCTTCTTTGCCTTCGAGTGGAGCGGCATCACGCCAGACATCGTTGCTGTGGCCAAGGCCATTGGCGGCGGATTCCCGCTGGGCGCCTGCCTGGCCAAGGGCGATGTGGCTGCCTCCATGGTGCCCGGCACCCATGGCTCCACCTATGGCGGCAATCCGCTGGCGACCGCGGTGGGCAATGCCGTGCTCGACCGCATTCTGGCGCCCGGCTTTATCGATCACGTCAACCAGATGGGGCAGAAGCTGGCCTGGCATCTGCAGCAACTGGCGCAGAAATACCCCGACTATGTGCTTGAACTGCGCGGCAAGGGTCTGCTGGCCGGTATCAAGATTTCCCCGCCCGTGCGCGACTTCGTGGCCCGACTGCGCGATGACCATCAGATGCTGGCGATTGGCGCCGGCGACAATGTGCTGCGGCTGATCCCGCCGCTGATTGTCACCGAAGCTGACATCGAAGAAGCGGTCGGCAAGCTGGCCGCGGCCTTTGAAGCCATCGAGGCTGAGGCCGCTGCCGTTCCGGCCGGGGTCTAGTCATCATGAAGATCTGGCACGTCAGCCGCCGACGATGCAGCTTGTTCTCGCCGCCACAGGGCAGGTAACGACCGCCTGCACATTACAAAATCATAGCGACAAGAAAGAAACCGGCCCATGAACTCGACCGGCACTCCACGGCATTTTCTCAATATCGATGATTTCGACTACGCCGAACTGCGCGGCATGCTCAATGCTGCCACCTCGCTCAAGACCCGTCTGAAGGATGGCGACCGGCCCAAGCTGCTCGAGGACAAGGTCCTCGCCATGATCTTTGAGCGCCAGTCGACCCGCACCCGCGTCTCGTTCGATGTCGGCATGCGCCAGCTGGGCGGGCAGACCATCATGCTATCGGGCAATGACATGCAACTCTCGCGCGAGGAAACCCTGACCGATACCGGTCGGGTGATGAGCCGCTATGTCGATGCCATCATGATCCGCATTCTCAGCCACGCCGATCTGGTCGAGCTGTCCGAGGGATCCAGCGTCCCGGTGATCAATGGCCTGACCCGTCGGGCGCATCCGTGTCAGGTAATGGCCGATCTGCTGACCTTTGAAGAACACCGCGGCAAGATCAAGGGCGCCAAGGTCGCCTGGGTGGGCGACAGCAACAATGTGCTGCACTCCTGGGTCAATGCGGCCGAACTGTTCGAGTGCGAGCTGACCATTGCCGTGCCCGATGAGTATCACCCCGAAAAGGATCTGATGCTCGATATCGAAAAGGCCGGCAAATGGGTCAAGCTGATCGAAGATCCGCGTGAAGCCGTCGAGAACGCCGATCTGGTGCTGACCGACACCTGGGTGTCGATGGGTGACACGGACGCTGCCGAGCGACGGCGGGTCTTGAAACCCTACCAGGTCAACACCAGCTTGATGAGCTTGGCGAACAAGGACGCCCTGTTCATGCACTGCCTGCCCGCCCATCGCGGCGACGAGGTGACCGACGAAGTGATCGATGGTCCGCAGTCGGTGGTGTTTGACGAGGCCGAAAACCGCCTTCATGCCCAAAAAGCCATTCTGTGCTGGGCCTTCGGGGTCGACGTCAACTAGACGACACGACCGTTCGTCGCCTGTGGTAAAGTTACGGCGTCACTTCTGCCAGCAGCAGGAGTGGCGTTGTGGTTTTCTCGCGGTGCCCGAAGGATCGGCCCACTGAGAGCCAGTGACCCAAAATGACGGATAAGACGACCATGACCGACAACATGATGACCTCACTGGGGCTGGATCGACCAGAGAGCGGCGACGATACCGTGGTGCCCTTCACCCTGGACAAGCTCGATACCCGTGGCCGCACCGTGCGACTGGGCGATGCGCTGGACACCATCTTGTCGCGCCACAACTATCCCGCCCCGGTTGCCCGCCTTTTGGGTGAAGCCGTGGTGCTGGCCGCGTTGATCGGATCCTCGCTCAAATTTGCCGGCAAGTTCATCATGCAGACCCAGACCGATGGTCCGGTGAACCTGATCGTGGTGGATTTTGACGCGCCTGACGGGCTGCGCGGCTATGCCCGCTTTGATCACGACATGCTGGTCAAGGCTGCCGAAGAAGGCCGCACCAAGCCCGCCGAATTGCTGGGCAAGGGCCATCTGGCCATGACCATTGATCAGGGCGAACACATGGAGCGCTATCAGGGCATCGTGGCGCTGGAAGGCAATTCGCTCGAGGACGTCGCGCACACCTATTTCATGCAGTCCGAGCAGATCCCCACCCAGGTGCGGCTGGCCGTGGCCGAGTTCACCCAGAAGGGCGATCATCGTCCACACTGGCGCGCCGGCGGCATGCTGGTCCAGCATCTGCCCGAGCATGGCATGTCCCATATTCCGGACCTGCCCGGCGATGGCGATTTCAGCAATCCCGAAACCGCTGATCCGCATTTCGAGGAAGATGACGGCTGGAACGAAGCCAAGGCCCTGATGGCCACGCTCGATGATCTCGAACTGGCCGACCCCGAACTCAGCTCGGAGCGGCTGTTGTTCCGGCTCTATCACGAAACCGGTGTCCGCGTGTTCCCGCCCATGCCCGTCGTGGAGCGCTGCACCTGTTCGGCCGATCGCATCGAAGACATGTTGAGCACCAGCTTCACCGCCGAGGATCGCGAAGAAATGGCCGTCGATGGCGAAATCGAAGTGGTGTGCGAATTCTGCTCGACCGCCTACCACTTCAATCCGCATCAGTTCGACGTCAAAGACTGACTGTCAAACACGAGCGATGACTGCAAATAACTGTCGTCGCTCGTGTATTAAAGCCAGACCCGCCTTGCAAGTTGGCTAAATTTTGATCAGTATTTGATTTTTATATGTGTCCGGGCGGGGGGCATCTCAAGTGAACGCCGATCTGATGTCGACGATCGCTGCAATCCAGAAACAGACAGACAGAGTAAGCATTGGCGCAGTCTTGCGCGACGCATTTGGTGGCTATGGCTTTGATCGCTTCATGATCGCCGGCCTGCCCGTCGAAGGCGAGGATGTGCGCTCTGCAGTATTGCTCTCGGGCTGGCCCGAGGAATGGTTTGAGCGCTATATGAGCCAGGGCTATGCCCAGATCGACCCGGTGGTGCGCCACTGTCTGAACACCACGCTGCCCTTTGCCTGGTCAGAAGCGCCGGTCGATCCCGAACTGGCACCCCAGATTGCCGTGCTGGCCCGCGAGGCCGCCGAGTATGGGCTTGAGGATGGCATCTGCGTGCCCGTGCATATCGAGGGTGGCCCCCGCGGCGGCGTGTCGCTGAGCGGGCGTGCGCAGACCGTGGATGAAAAGAGCCGGCTCGAACTGCACATGCTGGCGCTCTATGCCCACGGCCAGTTGCGCTACCTCACCGATCAATTGCCACAGACCCGCACCATTACCGCGCGCGAAGCCGAAGTGCTCAAATGGGCCGCGACCGGCAAGACGGCCGCCGAAATTGCCATCATCACCGGGCTGACCGAGCGCACTGTCGCCCAGCATTGCGAAAATGCGCAGCGCCGCCTGGGCACCAGCAACCGCGTGCACACAGTCGTTGAAGCGATCCGCCACAAGCTGATCGCCATCTAAAGACGAGCCGGGCAAACCGGCCAGAACCGTGCCTGATCCAGACTGAATATCCACGCAGCTTTCGGGGGAGAGCGATGCAGGTATATCTCGTCGTCAGACCACACCATTACCGGTGCGCCAGGCGCAGCGGGCACCAGCGAAGACCCAGGCCGCCGCGCTGAGCGGGCGGTCGGCACATCGTGTCGGACGCGCTTGACCTGATCAGGGTTGTGCTGGGCACGGCTTGCGTGGATGACGCGCAGGCGCGTGCACTGCTGGAAGATGCACTGCGAAGCGAAACCGATCCGCTGATCCATTGCGCCATCGTTTTCGGGATCAGCGAGGCCCTGGCCACCCAGCGCGCGGCGGACTGGGCCGGGCTGGCCTTCTTCGAGAAGGTGCCGCAGGGCCTGGTCGGCGAGATCGCGCCGATGCGACTGGAAAATCTGGCCGGGGTGCGCCTGTTCCGGATGCAGGTGCTGGACCGCGCTGTGGATTTCACCGCCCCCGACTTCCTGGGCTTTCTCAGGCTCAAGCGCCGCCTTAGGGAACGCCCGCCTCTGCGCCAGTCCATCTGCGTGCTGCCGCCCGCCGCACTGCGCGATTATCTGACCAATCTCGCCGCGCCCGATCTGATCGTGGCCGCCCGACAGGGGCTGTCGCAGCGTTGGCCTTATGCGGTGGCTCAGATCGAACTCACCGGCCCCGCGCGCTGGAGTTTTGCCCTGGGCCTGTTGCTGCTGCTGACCATGGCCCTGTCGGCGCCCTTTATTGCCGAAACATGGCTCTTGCCGGTTGCGCTGGCCCTGTTGGTGGCGCCCGCAGCCATTCGATTGGCGGCGCTGAGCACGCCACAGCGTCCGCTGCCGCCGCCGCAACGGCCGCCCGACGAGGAACTGCCGATCTATTCAATATTGATCCCGCTGCACAATGAGGCCGCCATGGTGCCCCAACTGTTTGCCGCCATGTGGGCGCTGGATTATCCGGCCGGTCGGCTCGACATCAAATTCGTTGTCGAAGCCAGCTCTCACGCCACCATTGCGGTGGTGCAGGCACGGCTTGGCGATCCGCGCGTATCGCTGGTCACCGTGCCCGATGCCGCGCCCCGCACCAAACCCAAGGCGCTCGATTATGCGCTGCCGCTCTGCAAGGGTGAACATGTCGTGGTCTATGATGCCGAGGATATTCCTGATCCCGATCAACTCTGGAAGGCGGCGCTGCGCTTCCGCGAGCAGCCCGATCTGGCCTGCCAGCAGGCACGCCTGCTGATCGATAATGGCCATCGCGGCTGGCTGGCTGCCCTGTTTGCCGCCGAATATGCCGCGCTGTTCTCGGTGCTGCTGCCCGCTCTGGCGCGCTGGCGCCTGCCCATTCCGCTGGGGGGCACCTCCAACCATTTCCGTGTCGCCACGCTGCGCCAGATCGGCGGCTGGGATGCCTTCAATGTCACCGAAGATGCCGATCTGGGCATGCGGCTGGCGCGGCTGCGATTGCGGGTGGAGACGCTGGCCTCCAACACCCGCGAACACGCGCCGCTCAACCTGCGCAACTGGCGCGGTCAGCGCACGCGCTGGATGAAAGGCTGGATGCAGACCTTCATCGTCCACAACCGCAATCCGGGCAGGCTGGTCGCCGAGATGGGCTGGGGCCCCACATTGGTGTTCGAGGTGCTGGTGCTCGGCATGATCGTGGCGCCGCTGCTCCATTGCGGGCTGACCATTGGTCTGGCGCTGCAACTGGCCATGGGCACGCCGCTGTTTGATGGTCGTAACTGGGCGGTGTTCTACTCCGGCGTTCTGGTGCTGGGCTACGCCAGCACCTTCGCCATCATCACGCTGGGCCTGGCCCGCACCAGAAACCTGCGCCTGCTGGGCACCCAATTGCTGCTGCCGGTCTACTGGCTGCTCATCACCGGCGCGACCCTGAACGCCCTGCGCGAACTGCTGCAGCGCCCGTTCTACTGGTTCAAGACACCGCATGATCCGGTGGAGGGGGCGTAGACGTCAGGCGTCAAACATCCCTAACCGCTGCCCATCCGCATCGAAGTAATGTGCGTTCTGCGCGGTAAACGCGATGTCGATGGTTTCGCCGAGTCTGTGCTGGGCCTTGCCGGAGGCTTGCACCAGCACGGTCTGGCCTGACGCCAGTTTGACGTAGATGAAGATCTCGCTGCCCAGATATTCGACCAGGGTGATGGTGCCGGTTGCGGTGCGGTCGCCGGTCGTACCGATGGTGAATTGTTCGGGGCGGATGCCCACCGAGAGCATGCCGGGGGCAACGGTGCCCAGAGGCAGGGCGATGTCGCCAAAATCGGGCAGATGGGCCTGACCGTCAGCATGGCTGGCCGCGATGATGTTCATCTTGGGCGAGCCGATAAAGGTGGCCACGAACTGGTTGCGCGGGAAATTGTACAGCTCATAGGGCGTGCCGACCTGCTCGATATTGCCGCCGCGCAGCACCACAATTCGGGTCGCCATGGTCATGGCCTCGACCTGATCATGGGTGACATAGATCATGGTGGTGCCCAGCCGGTTGTAGAGCCCGGCCAGCTCGACGCGCATCTGCACCCGCAATTCGGCGTCGAGATTGGAGAGCGGTTCGTCGAACAGGAACAGCTGCGGCTCGCGCACAATGGCCCGGCCAATGGCAACGCGCTGCTTCTGCCCGCCGGACAGCTGGCGCGGCTTGCGCTCGAGCAATTCCTCGATCTGCAGAATTTTGGCGGCATCGGCGACCCGGCGGGCAATTTCGTCCTTGGGCATGCGTAGATTGCCCAGCCCGAAGGCGAGGTTCTTGCGCACGCTCATATGGGGGTAGAGCGCATAGCTCTGAAACACCATGGAGAGGTTGCGCTGGCTGGCGGGTAGATCGTTGACGATGCGATCGCCAATGGCAATCGTGCCGTCGGTGATCTCTTCAAGCCCGGCAATCATGCGCAGCAGGGTGGACTTGCCACAGCCTGAGGGTCCCACCAGCACGAGAAACTCGCCCGATTTGACCTCCAGATTGACGCCATGGATGATCTCCAGACTGGAATAGGATTTGCGCACATCGCTGAGGGTGACGGAGGCCATGGGTTAGTCCTTGAAGAAAAGGGGGGTGGCTGGATGGTGGACCAACCACCAGGCAGCACCTCCCCCTCGATGGGGGAGGCGGGGAGGGGGTGCGGACATCCGAATGGGTGTGGCCATCATTTCAGCCCGCTCATGGCGATGCCCTGGATGATCATGCGCTGGAAGATGACGAAGAAGATCACAATGGGCAGGATCGACAGGATCGACATGGCGAACATCGGGCCATATTGCGAGACGCTGTCCTGGCTGGTGAACATGCGCAGCGCCAGCGGCACGGTGTAGTCGTTCATGTCGTTGAGATAGACCAGCGGCCCCAGAAAATCCTCCCAGCTCCAGATGAAGCTGAAGATCGCCGCCGTCGCCATGGCAGGCAGGGACAGCGGCATGATGATGGCCCAGTAGATCTTGAACGGCGAACAACCATCAATCATCGCCGCCTCGTCCAGATCGCGCGGCAATTGGCGGAAGAACTGGATCATCAGGAAGACAAAGAAGGCGTCTCCAGCCAGGAATTTGGGCACGATCAGGGGCAGATAGGTATCGACCCAGCCCAGATTGAGGAACAGCAGATATTGGGGGATCAGCACCACGTGATAGGGGATCATCAGCGTCATCATCATCAGCGCGAACCAGATGGTCTTGCCGGTGAATTCGAGCCGCGCAAAGGCGTAGGCGGCAAACGAGCACGAGATGACATTGCCGATAACCGAGAGCACGGTGACGACGGTCGAGTTCCAGAAGAACCGGGTGAAACTGACCGGTAGCGCATTCCAGCCCTGCCAGTAATTGCTCCACTCAAAACGGCTCGGCCAGAGCGATAGATCGCCAAAGATCTGGTTGTCCGGCTTGAGCGAACTCGCCAGCATCCAGATCAGCGGATAGACCATGATCAACGAGGTGGCGATCAGGAAGATGTGCTTGAGCAGCCCCGCGCGCCGTGCGCGTTTGGCCCGGGCGGCGCGGTATTCAGCGGCAAGCGCGGCGGTGTTGGTCATGGCGGTATCGGTCATGGCTCAGCCCCGCTCGTTTTCGTAATGGACCCAGTATTTGGATGTCCAGAAGGCAATTGCGGTGAAGGCGGCGATGATCAGCAGCAGCACCCATGCCAGCGCCGAGGCATAGCCCATGCGCAGGAAGCTGAACGCCTCGTTGTAGAGATAGACGGTGAAGAACAGCAGGCTGTCGAGCGGTGCGCCCGAGCCGCCCGAGATGATGAAGGCGCCCGAAAAGCTCTTGAACGCCTCGATCATCTGCAGCACCAGATTAAAGAAGATCACCGGGGCCAGCAGCGGGACGGTAATGGCAAAGAACTTGCGCACCGGCCCGGCCGCATCGATCTCGGCGGCTTCATACAGCTCCTGCGGAATGGCACGCAGCCCGGCCAGGAAAATCAGCATGGGCGAACCAAACTGCCAGACCGCCAGCACGATCAGCGTCCACAGCGAATAGCGCGGATCGCTCAGCCAGTAGGGTCCATCGCTGCCAAACAGGCGCAGCACCGAATTGATCACCCCGTCATAGTCAAACAACTGCCGCCACAGGATGGCCACGGCAATCGAGCCGCCCAGGATCGAGGGCAGATAGAACAGCGCGCGATACCAGCCAATGGCGCGAATGCCCTTGTCGAGCGCCATGGCCACGGCCAGCGCGAAGATCAGCTTGGCGGGCACCGAAACCACCACAAAGGTGAAGGTGACCTGCAGCGCCTTCCAGAAGCGCGCATCATACTGGAACATGTAGAGATAATGGTCCCAGCCGATCCATTGCGGCGGCTTGACCACATTGTATTTGGTGAAGCTGAGATAGAGCGAGGCCAGGATGGGGCCAATCGCCAAAAGGAAAAAACCGATGAGCCACGGCGCCAGAAAGGTGTAACCGGCAAAGTTGCGGCGGAAGAATTTTACCATGGGCTCTTCTCTGAAAACGTGGCCTGGGTGGGGGCGCTGCGTCAGGGAGACCACAGGACCCCCACCCGGGTGCCGCCTCCCAAATGGGGAGGCGGTGTTCGCTATGATCAGGCGCGGGCGAGAATGGCGCGCGACTGGTTGAGGAAGTCGCTGGCGACCTCGGCAATCGGACGTTCGCCCAGCAGCACCGAGACGGCAACACGCTCAAAGGTCTGCTCGACCTCATTGGCCCCGCTTGGTGGTGGCGGCGCCAGCTTGGCGGTCTTGCCCTGAATGCCATCAAAGAAGGCAACCGAGACGGCCTCGGCCGCGGACAGATCGGGCTCCAGCGCCGCGCGTACATCCGCATTGGATGGAATGCCGCGTTCCAGACCCAGAATGCCGGTCAGGTCGGGATCATTGACGAAGGCGCTCATGTAGGCGGTGGCCGCTTCAGGATCCTTGCTGTCGCGCGTCAGGCAGACGAACTGGCTGGGCTGCACGATCGAGCCGGGGATCATCTCGGGGGTATTGGGATACATGGCGGCAGCCAGGGTATCTTCCATCAGGCCCTGCGCCCCCACCAGCTGGTTGCTCCAGGCATAGGAGGTAGCAGTCTTGCCGGTGACAACGCCCAGCTGGCTCAGCTCGGACACGCCCGCCAGACCGGCCGATTCCTGACCGGCAAGCGTGGCGCCCGCATCGCGCAGATCAGCCCAGATGCTCCAGTATTCCTCGACGATGTCCTGGGTCGGACCATAACTGCCATCTTCATTGAACAGCAGCGCACCCTTCTGGGCGACGAAGTCGGAGAAGTTCTGATAGTCGGCGGTGTTGTCGTCCGTGCCCGCGACACCAGTGGCCTTCTTGATCTCCACGCCCATGCGCTTGAGATCGTCATATGTGTAGCCAAAGGGGTCAAAGTTCTCGCCTGCGGTGATGCCGGCCTCGGCGTAGAGGCGGCTATTATACATCGCCATGTGCGAGTTGGCGCCGATCGACAGGGCGTAGAACTTGCCATCCACCGTGCCCGCATCAATGGCCGACTGGTCGATTTTTGAGATATCCAGGCTCTTGCCGATATACTCGTCCAGCGGCACCACGGCGCCATTGTTGATATATTCAAACAGCACGCCATAACCCTGCTGGATCACGTCGGGCATGTTGCCGCCCGCGATCTGGGTGGTCAGCTTGGTGAAATAGTCGCCAAAGCCCAGCGTCTCGCCCGAGACCACGGTGCCGGGGGTCTTGCTGTTATAGAGCTCGATCACGCCGAAGGTGCGCTTGTCACGCTCGGGATTACCCCACCAGAAATGGCGGACCTGACGGTCCTGCGCAAAGGCGGGCAGGCCGAATGCAGACAGCGCGGCGACGCCGGCTGTGGTTTGCAGGAAATGCCTGCGGTTGAACTTGCTCATATTGGTTCCTCCCTATTGAGCTACGTACGTCAGATCATCTGCGGTTCGGCCCTCACCGGGCCGCAGAATTCAGTATGTCGGGGCCACCAGAGCGGGGTCGCGTACCCGGACCAGTTCTTGTCCCTTCAGATCGAGTTGTTCATTGGGACCAATCGCGAAGGAATAATTGCCTTCTGCGGTGGTCAGCTCGCCCGTTACGGTGCTGGCGCTCATGCCGACCAGACCCGTGATCTGGCCCGTGCGGTCGGTAATGATGCGGACGCCGCGCGGCGCCGAAAACAGCGGCCCGCCGTCGCGATAGGCCGTGATATGGCTGGCGGTGTTGATCAGCTCGAAATTCTGGCCGTCCACGGTGCGGGCATAGCCGGTTTCGTGTGCCACATCGCGGTGCTCGATCTGCTGCGGCGTCAGCCCGGTGAACCAGACTGCGCCGTCGGGGCGAGGCTGGATGCCACACAGTCGTTCGACGAAATCGAGCAGGCACAGAATGGAAGGCGAATAGACCTCGGTGAAGCCTTCAGCGCCGGTGAACGGGTTGATGGTCTGGGCAAAGCGGGTCGACTTGAACAGCGCGCTCAGTACCGGCTGCAGCACCCAACTCAGCTCGACATGACGGTGGTGCGCCTCAAAGGCATGCGGCGCCCGGATCAGGCTGAGGAAGTTCGAGGGCCCGCACCAGCTGTTGTAATCAAAGGCCGGGTCAAACCGCGGATCATCCAGCGCCAGTGAAGTGAATGGATATTTGGCGAAGAACTTGGACGTGTTGAGCAGATAGCGCTCCAGCGCCTTGGCGAAGAAAGCATCGTCGCCAATCTCGCAGGCCAGCACGCGCAGCAGCACATCGGACTGCACCCGGACGTGGCGACCATGCCGGTCGCGGTCGTAGAAGAACCCCTCTTCGGCATCAAAGCACTGGGTGAACAGCGCCGCCGTACTGGCTTCCGCTTTGTCCAGCCAGACGTCGCCGCTTTCGCCAAGCTCCTTGGCCATGCGCGCCAGATAGAGGCGTTGGCAGGCAACATTGGCGGTCAGATCCGGCGCGATGAACGGCAGCAGCGGATTGTCGGGGTGGAAGGCTTTTGGATCATTGTTGAATGGGCTGTCGGGCACATGCCAGAACCGCGCTGACAGGTCGTGGCCCGTATCGAAGGTGCAGAATGCCTCGACGGCGCCTGTGCCGCGCGTATCGCGCCATTGCGCCAGCCAGGCGTCATTGCGCGCCATGGCCGCGTATAGGCGGGCCAGCCAGACCTTGTCGCGGCCATTCAGGCAGTAATGCGTCCACACCGAGCGAGCCAGCGGTGTCACCGTCTGGATTTGCGAGAATACCGGGCCTGTCGCGGTCAGCTTGTAGGGGAACAGGCCATCGTCGCGCTGATGGGTGGCGAAGCCCGCAAAGGTGGCAGCGGCCACCGACGGGATAAAGCGACTGAGCAGTTCGGCATTGATCGTGCCGGTGCTTTCGAGCCAGCAGCCGAAATAGATGCCGCCCTCGTTCAGGATGGGTTCGTCGTCCCCGGTCGACCTGATGCAGGCGATCAGTTCGCGCACCGCATCATCATGACGGCGTTCCATATGGGCGGCCGACGACACAAAGCGCACGCCCGAGGCGATAAATTCGGCAAGGATATCGGGGGCATCAACTGCGCCGACGCGCGCGGCGACGTCAGTGGACCGCAACCTGTCGAGCAGGGCGAGATTGGTCGGCTGATGGTTCATCCTCGTTCCTCCCGCTCACTGGCATCGGTTATCCGATGTCCGGGTGCGGTGTGCTGGGAAGAGGAAGAGACCTGCCCGCCAACCGCGACCGCACGGTTGAGATCCTTGCGGGTCTCTCAGAAGGTCGAAACGAGCACTGGTCCGGTTTTTCCGGTCAGACCAAATGACATTCCGCGTAGCTCACGCTTAACCACATACCCTGGCTGGGCCCTGGGCCCATGACGTGTCTCCGGCCGTTCCTGAGGGTTTGTCCCCACTCAGATGCCGGATGATTGTGCGGAGCAGCCGGTGAAGTCAATGATTTTGTTGCACTAATTCCCAGTGACTCGAATTTGTTCAAGTCTGCCAATGGGTTGGTATGACAAATCTGCCATACAAGATCGCGGCCTATTACCCGTCTGCCCGACCGCAGTGATGGCTCAGGACAGGGCGCGTAAATGGGTGCGTTCAGACACGCGCGTACCAAACACGCGATCGCGACCAGCCGCCTTGGCGCTGTACAGCGCGCCATCAGCTGTGCCGATCAGATCTGTGGCGCTGCGCTCGACAACATCGGGCATATAGGTCGCAACGCCCACGCTGGCGGTGATGTAGCCCTTGTCGCTCGCGGCATGGGGCAGACGGGCCTCGGCCAGCGCCCGGCGGAAGCTTTCAGCCACCAGATAAGCGCCATCCTCGTCGGTATCGGGCAGGATGGCGGTGAACTCTTCGCCACCAAAGCGCGCCACCACATCGGCGGGACGTTTCAGGCTCTGCTTAAGCAATTGGCTGACCTTGCGCAGGGCGTCATCGCCCGCCAGATGGCCGTAGTGATCATTATAGGGTTTGAACAGATCGACATCGACCAGCAGCAGGCTCAGTGGCGTTCCGGCGCGGCTGGTGCGGCGGATCTCTGCGTCAATGGCGTCATCAAAGGCCCGTCGATTGAGCAGCCCCGTCAGAGCGTCCGTACGTACCAGATGCTTGAGTTCGTCCGTCGCTGTGTGCAGGTCCTGTTCGGCCTGCTTGAAGCGGGTTACATCAATGGCCACAACCATAGTGGTGCCATTGCTGGTGGGGCGCGTACGGATCTGTAACCAGCGTCCATTGGCCAGCAGAATTTCTCGCTCGCTCTCGCGGCGCAGATCGGCAAATCGAGCGTCGATCCACTCGGCCGCTGCGGCAACTTCAGTCGGTGCGTTTTGCTGCTCGCCGGTATCGATCACTGCCTTGAGAATGTCGCGGAAATGCGCACCCGGCACGCGCAACGCTCCGGTTTCGGGAAACGCTTCGCGATATTGTTCATTGCAGAAGATCAGCTCGCCACCATTGTCGAACATGGCCAGGCCGCCGGTCATTTCGGCCAATGCATAGCCCAACGTATCACGACTGCGGATCAGTTCCTGCTGGATCTGTTTTTCGCCGGTGACGTCGCGGGTGACCCCGGCCAGCCCGATCAGCTTGCCATCAGGGTCGTGCAGCGGGACCTTGGTAGTCGAATACCAGCGTGAGATACCATTTGTGTCGATGATTTCTTCTTCGAAATCGAGCACCTTGGTATTGCCAGCAAGCACCGCCCGCTCGCGCTCAGCGGTGCGCGCCGCGCGATCTGGTGGCTCAATGTCAAAACTGCTCTTACCCAGCAATTGGCTGGAATCGGCTACCCCGAACAGCGCCGCCGACGCCTTGTTGGCAATCGCGAAATTGCCGTCACGGTCTTTGACATAAACATAGGCTGGTGCATGGGTAATCGCCGCCGCCAGCAATTCGCGATCGGCCGATAGCCGGTATGCCCGCAGATAGACAAAACCGGCAAAAGCGGTGGTGACAATGTTGAGCAGGGCCAGCGGCACAAGGGTGGGCAGGATCGCCTGGAAGGTTTCGCCCGGCAGCGACACCAGGCCAGCCGATGTCACGATGCCGGTAATCAGCGCCACTACGCCGACATGCCACAATTTATGGGTGCGATTGCCAACCACCAGACTGACCAGAACGCCGGCGCCACTCGCCAGCGCAATGCCGGCCAGTCCAGCCATCAGGCCAGCACCACCCAGCCAGAACCGGAAAGCCGCTGCAACAGCACTGCTGATCAAGGCCGCCGGCCAGCCACCAAACAGCGCGACAACGGCCAGCAGGGAATAGCGCAGGTCAAAAAACATGCCCGGCTTGAATTCGATTGCCAGGCTCATCGTAGCGATGGCGCCCAGACCCATGGTCAGGGACAGCAGAAAATTACGATAGGGGCGGGGGATTGCCTTGAGCCAGTAGCTCGCCCGCGACCAGCCCAGCACAAACAGTGCGACCACTGCCAAATTGCCTGCCAGAATTTGCCAAACGGACGCCGTCAATTGCAACTACCCTAGTCCAGTCCGAGCGATCCCGGTGTCGGCACCATGCCCGACTGAACAAGCAAGCTAACAGCCAACAGTTTGCCAAACCTGAATCAAATGCGACTTATTGAGGCTGTCGGGCCGCCGTCACTGCAGCTGTAAAACTGCCAATTGGCTGGGTAATTACCGCACCCGTATCGAACCGGGCGACTGCGTGCACGCCGGGCGAAAAACCGAGCACCACGATCTGCCGGCGATCCTGTGTGGGCAAAGCGAGTTCGAAAAATCCATCGCTGTCAGTATCTTCGGCGCGCGCCAGACTGATGTCGCGCGAACCGATGAAATGGGTCGAATACCCCGATTGCGGCGGCAGGATCGTCTCCAGCACGGAGCCTTTTAGCGACAGGATTTCCAGCACACCGCCAATATGGGGCGTTTTGACGATGGCGATTTCCTTGCCTGCGTCGGCGGTAAAATTGGCAATTGCCGCAATCGACAGCCAGCGATGTGACCGGCCGATGGGCGCGGTGGCGGACCGCTCGACCAGCGTGCCATCGCGCAGGCCATAGACCGCGACTGCGGCGCCGGCGCCCACATCGGTGCGGATGGTGATAATTTCGCTCGCTCCGTCGCCATCCAGATCGACCAGCCGTGGGGTCAGATCCTCAAACACATAACGTTCAGGCAGCACGAGTTCGTGCCGGCTGCCGGTGCGATCAATCACCACCAGCGATCCGCCTTCGACCCGGTCGCCCAGAATGCCGTGGTCATAGCGCGTTGTGGACTGGCCATACCACGCCTGGGCAACATCACCGCTGGCCGTGGCGACGCCGCCATCGGGTAGCCGTTCCTGTGCGCTCGCGGTGCCCGTCAGGACAAGCAGGGCAAACAAGACTGGGCGCAGTACACTCATGGCGTTTCCATTCGCAGTTTGGCGGCGGGCGTGGTGGACATGGCCGACCATGTGGTCGCAGCGCCGGTCACGATGGTGACGACGATTACCAGCAGCGCCACAAGGCCGAGCTGGCCGACCGGGACCATGAAGTCGATCTCCAGCAGCCAGGTCGCGGCCGCCCAGGCGCCCAGCATGGCAATGCCACTGGCCAGCACGGCAGCGATGGCCCCGAGCAAGGCATATTCGATCAGGAAGGCGGTGATGACGTCACTGCGCTTGGCGCCCAGCACCTTCATCACCACGGCATCGGCCTGGCGTTGTTGCCGCCCGACGCTGAGCGCACCAGCCAGCACGAGAATGCCGGCCAGAACCGCAGTCCCGCTGACCAGTGCGATGGCATTGATCAGCCCGTCAAACACGGCCCGCACCCGCGCCAGCGTATCGCCGACAGGCACGAAATTGAGCTGCGGGAAGTCACCCAACAGCGCCGCTTCCACAACGCCATCGGCGCCCTCGGCAACCGTGATGGTGCCGAAATAGGATTGCGGTGCGCTTTCGATCAGCCCAGGCGAGACGATGATGCGGAAGTTGAAATTGGGGCTGCGCCAGTCGATAAGCCGGAAGCTGGCAATGGTCATTGCCAGCGGCCGCCCGGCAATGGCGATGTCAATGCTGTCGCCAATCGACAGATCCAGCGCGTCACGCATTTCCGTGCTCAGGGAAACCTGCGGGTCGCCTGAATAATCTTCAGGCCACCACTCGCCCTCGGCGATGACGGTATCCGCGGGCATGGCCGCAGACCAGGTCAGTGCCGTATCGCCCCGGAACATATCGGCCACATCGCGCGAAATATCATCCTCCGAAGTCGGCGGTGGGGCGCCCTTTAGCGCAGTGATGGTGCCACGCAGCATGGGGATGGTGGTCAGCGCCTCGATATCAGGCGTGGCCGCCACGAAATCGGTCAGCGCGGCCAGATTGGGCTTGTCCAGATCGAGCAGTACAAAGGCCGGGGCCTCGGTGGTAACCTCGGTGGCGATCTGGTTGTTGATGTTGGACTGCGTTGTCACGATCAGCAGCAGCAGCGACAACCCCATGCCCATCGACACCAGTACTGTGGTCGTGGGCGCACCCGGTCGGACGATGGCGGATAGAGCCATGCGCAGCAGCCGGTTGGGCGGTGGTGGGACGCGCGAGAGGATCAGCCCGAGCAGGGCCGCCGCCAGTCGCAGCAGCAGGAACGCGACAACAGTGCCGGCAAAATAGATGGCCACCAGCCGCATATCGCTGGCAATGCTCAGTGTCAGGGCAAACAGCAGGGCAAAGCCGATCAGCAGCGGTACCGAAGCAATCGGGGTCAGCCAGCTGCGCCAGTCCTGCCGCTCAAGATTGCTTGAGCCTCCCGCACGGAACAGCAGGGCGGGGCGAATGGCGCGGGCATGCATCAGCGGCAACCAGGCAAAGATGATGGCCGTCACCAGACCAATGCCGCCGGCCGCCGCCATCGAGCGCAGGTCCAGCGCAGCCGGCAGATCAAGCCCGATCAGCCCGGCCAAGAGCGGCAGGATGGCGAAAGTACCCACAGCAATGGCGACCAGTCCGATGGCAATCGACAGCAATGACAGGAAGATGATCTGGGCCAGGAAATGCACCATGATGCGGTTTCCGCTGGCACCCAGCGAGCGCATGGTGGCGATGGCCGATTGGCGCTCACCGACATAGGCAGTGACCGCATTGGCCGCGCCCAGCCCGCCAACCACCATGGATGAGAGGGCCACCAGCAGCATGAAATTGCCGAAAATGGTGATGAAGCGGGCAATCGATGCCGTGGCTTCGCGAGGCGAGCGGATACGGACTTCGCTGTCGGGGAATTGCTCTTCCAGCGCCGTTTCGGCACTGGCGAAGTCTGTGTCTTCAAGCAGCACCTTGTACTGGAACTGGTTGAGCACGCCTTCCTGTTTCAGCCCCGCCAGTGGCAGGGTAGCGTCAGAGACCAGCGCCGGGGCGCCAAGCTGGAAGCCCAGCGTCGCCTGATCGGGCAGGGTATCGATAATGCCGCGCAATTGCAGCTCGAGCGTGCCGACGCGGATCGTGTCACCCGGCGCAGCCTCCAGCCGCAAAGCAGCCTGTGGTGAGAGCAGAATGCCCCACACACCATTCTGCTGGCCAAGCAGATCGGCAGTGCTGCCGGGCAAGGCGCCGGGGGCCAGAACAACGTCACCGACCAAGGGGTAGAGATCGCCAACGCCACGCAAAGACAGAAAGGCAGAAAGATCGCCCTTCTGGGCCTGTGAATTGAGCTGAACCTCGCGATTGACCGGCCCGAGCTTTTCGAGCGCACTCAGCACGTCGGGCGTAATATCGGTGCGCTGCGAGCGCAGTTCGAGATCGCCGCCCAGAATGGCGCGGGCATCGCGGGCAATGGCGGTTTCCACCGCGCTGCGCACCGAACTGACCACGCCAATGGCGGCCACGCCAAGCGCCAGACAGGCAATCAGGATGGTGAAGCGTGCCGCGCTGCCGCGCAGATCGATCAGCGCAACGCGCAGCCAGGCAATCAGCCGGTTCATGCCGGCACCGCGGTCAGTTCACTGAGTTCGCCGCGATCCATGCGCATCTGCCGGTCGGCGCGCTGCGCCAGGCTGTTGTCATGGGTGATCAGCAGCACCGCCATGCCATTGGCGCGCGCCAGATTGAACAGCAGGTCGATGGCCGATTTGGCGGTTTCCTGATCGAGATTGCCCGTGGGCTCATCGGCCAGCAGCAGTTTGGGGCGCGTAACAATGGCGCGCGCCAGACCGACGCGTTGCTGTTCGCCGCCCGACAGCGCGCTGGGCAGATGATCTTCACGTGCGGCCAGTCCGACTTCGGCCAGTGCCGCCTTGGCGCGGGCGCGAATTTGGTTCAGCGGCAGGTCGTCAAAGGCGATGTCGAGCGCCAGCGACACATTCTCCAGTGCCGTCATGGAGGGAATGAGGTGAAAGTTCTGGAACAGGATGCCGATATTATTGCGCCGCATATCGGCCAGATCGTCCTCGTTCAGGCCACCCAGAGCAGCCCCGCCAACGCTGACCAGACCATCGCTGGCTCGTTCAAGCCCGCCCATCACCATCAGCATTGAGGTCTTACCACTGCCCGAGGGTCCGACAATCGACACCACTTCGCCCCGGCCTATCGTAAAATTGATGTCTTTGAGGATATGAAGCGCCTCCTTGCCCGACCTAAGGTGCAGGTTCATGGCTTGGGTCTGGGCGATGGTTTCGGTCATGAATAAGGGCCAGGTGCTGGTCTGAGGAATTTGAATTGGCAAGGACGGGTATTGTTTTGAGAAGTTGGGTGCATAAGACGCTTTGCGCAATGGCTGTGTTGACCACAATTGCGGCATTCGCCCCGCAGGTGGCCGCTGTCGAGCGCACGATCATGCTCTATGGCGACAGCCTGCTTGCCGGCTATGGCCTGCCACCCGAAGAGGGTTTTGCTGCCCAGATGCAGGCGGCCATGGACGCCGCAGGAATTGATGCCACCCTGCTCAATGCCAGCGTTTCGGGCGACACGACAGCTGACGGCGTGGCGCATCTGGACTGGTCGCTGTCTGACGCGCCCGATGCCATTATTCTGGGGCTGGGGGCCAATGACATGCTGCAGGGTCTGCCTGCCGCCGCAGCGCGCGACAACCTTGAGACCATGTTGAGCCGGTTTGACGCCGAGAGCCTGCCGGTGCTGCTTCTGGGCATGATGGCCGATCGCGGGCTGGGCGCCGACTATGTCGCCGCCTTTGATGGCATGTACCCCGCACTGGCCGAGCAGTATGGAGCGGTGTTCTACCCGTTCTATCTCGACGGCGTGGCGCTCGACCCGGCGTTCAACCAGCCCGATATGCGCCATCCCAATGCCGATGGCGTGGCCAGGATTGTCGAAAACCTGCTGCCCTATGTTGCCGAACTGGTGCAACGCCTGCCCTAGGGCAACAGTTTCTGCACCAGACCGACCCAGGCCTTGGGCAGCTTGCCGAACAGTTTGGGTTTGTAATAGGCGCTGGCTGCGCGCTTGGAGATTTCCGCCAGCGTGGGGTAGGGCGCGATCATCGAGGCGACGGCTGAAAGCTTGACCTTGCCCGAGATCACCAGGCCCCACAGGGTGATCATCTCTCCTGCATGAGGCCCGACCATGGTCGCGCCGAGCACCTTGCCGCGCGGGGTCAGCACCAGCTTGATAAAGCCTTCGGTGCGCTTCTCAGTCTGGGCCCGGTCGTTTTCGGCGAAATGTTCGATGATGGTGGTGACCTCGCCATGCTGCTTGCGCGCATCGGCCTCGGTCAGCCCGACATGGGCCACCTCGGGATCGAGATAGGTCACCCAGGGCAGGGCGGCATAATCGACCTTGGATGGCAGGCCGAACATGGCATTGCGCACAAAAATGCCGGCGTGATAGCCCGCGATATGGGTGAACTGCGGACCACCTGCGACATCGCCCAGCGCATAGACGCGGTGATTGCTCGAGCGCAGCCGGGCATCGACCTCGACGCCTTTCTTGTTGGTCTTGACCCCGGCAAGGTCCAGACCCAGCCCGTCGAGATTGGGTGTGCGACCGGCGGCCACCAGCAAGTGGCTGGCACTAATTGTACGGGTGTCGGATGCGGTTTTGACCGTAGCCTGTACACCGCCATCCACCAGCTTGGGATCGGCGAATTGCGCATTTTCGTGCAACGCAATGCCTTCATCGGCAAACACCTTGCGGATCAGCGGCGCGGCCTCGGGTTCGTCCTTGCCCAGAATTTCACCGGCATCGACCACGGTGACTTCAGAACCGAGACGCCGGAACGCCTGTGCCATTTCCAGTCCGATCGGTCCGCCACCCAGGATCAGCAAATGGTCCGGCCTTGTCGTCAGCTCGAATATGGTTTCGTTGGTCAGCGGTTTGCACGCGGCGAGGCCCGGAATGGGCGGCAGGCTGGCGCGCGACCCCGTTGCCACCACAAAGCGGCGCGCCGTGATGCGGTGATTGCCTGCGACCACTTCGGTCGGGCTGACAAAGCTGGCACTTTCCTTGAGCACGGTAATGCCCATGCCTTCAAAGCGCTCGACACTGTCATTGGGCGCAATGGCGCCGATGACGGCGTGCACGTGATCATGCACGGCCTGAAAGTCGACCTTGGGGGCCAGCCCTTCGCCGACGCCCATCGCCATGGCGGCTTTGAACGCATGAGCGGCGTGGGCGGCGGCGATGAACGATTTGGAGGGGACGCAGCCGGTATTGAGGCAATCTCCGCCCATCGCGCCGCGCTCGATCAGCACCACTTTGGCGCCCAGCTGTGCCGCACCAGAGGCGGCGCTGAGCCCGGCCGAGCCTGCGCCAATGACGCAGACATCGCATTCGATCAGATGGCTGGCTTGGTTGTTGGCAGTCATGATGTTGGTCTCGCTTTGGGCAAATCGAAATGAGCGGGCTACGCTTTGAGCCAGCGGGAGCGCACCAGCTTGAAGATGGGCGGGGCAATAGCCAGCAGCGCCAGGCCCAACAGGCCCAGCGACAGGCCGGGCGTGATCAGATCGCCAATGCTGACATCGCGACCGCTTTCAGCCACCTCGATCAGCACCGTTTCCAGTCCCTGCCCAATCGAGGCATAGACCAGAGCACCGGGCAGAATGCCGATCAGCGTGGCGATGAAATAGGTGCTGAAGGGCACCTTGAGCAAAGCAGGCAGGACGTTGACCACGGCGAACGGAAAGACCGGCGCCAGTCGCAGCGCCAGCATGTAGCTGAAGGCATTGTTCTCAAAGCCTTGGGCTGCACGATCGACGAAACCGCCCACGCGCTGCCGCAGGCTGTCGCCAAAGGCGGTCTTGGCGGCCCAGAACAGCACTGACGCGCCGATGGTGGCGCCTATTGCTGCCAGCGTGCCGCCCAGAAACGCACCATAGACAAAGCCTCCGGCAACCGTGAGCAACCAGGCGGCGGGGAAGGCCACGGCTGTCGCCACGGCATAGCCCAGCACATAGATCAGCGCTGCCAGCAGCCCATTCTGGCTCGCAAACGCCTTGATACCCTCGCGCGCCTCGGCAAGGTAATCGAGCGTAAAATAGCGCTGCCAGCCCAGCAGCAGGCCGGTGATCAGCACGCCGAGTAGAATGGCGATAGGCACAAAGCGGCTCAGGCCGCGCGATGCTGTGCCTTTGGAGGCAGCATCGGCCGCAGGGACGGGGTCATTCATGGGTATCAGTTCTTTCTGAACGGCAGCAGCAGGGACCATTTGAGCCCGCTGGGCTGTTGTTGGTCGCGATAGGCGGCAAGTCCGATATCCATATCGAGGTGCCCCTTGGCGGGCTGATCGGTATAGGTGGCGAACAGGCGATCCCATATCGACAGGCTGAAGCCGTAATTGCTGTCGGTTTCCTGCCGGATTGTTGAGTGGTGCACCCGATGCATGTCAGGCGTCACCAGGACCAGTCGGACCAGCCGGTCGATTGGTTTGGGTAGGGCAATATTGGCGTGATTGAACATGGCGGTGCCGTTCAGGATCACCTCGAACACCAGCACCGACCAGGCTGGCGCACCCAGCGCCAGTACGATGCCGACCTTCCAGAACATCGAAATGACGATCTCGAGCGGGTGAAAGCGCAGGGCGGTGGTCAGATCAAAACCGGTATCGGCATGGTGCATGCGATGGATGCGCCAGAGCAGCGGAATCTTGTGGCTGAGCAGATGTTCCAGCCACACGGCGAAATCGAGCACGATGATCGACACCAGCGCCGCAACCCAGACCGGCACGCCGAACTGGTTGAACAGACCAATACCCTGGTTTTCGGCCCATAGTGCGCTACCGACCGCGGCGGCGGGGAAGATGATGCGCAGCACCACTGAGGACAGGATCAGCATGCCCACATTGGTGAGCCAGCGACGGGTCTTGAGCGCAGCCTGCATCTCGGGCCGCTCCAGACGCGGGTGCAGCAGCTCGATGATCGCCAGCGTGCCAAAAATCAACAGGAAGGACCCGAAGCGGATCACCGGCTCGGGCAGAAACAGACCATTATCGGGCATTGGGCTTCTCGCTATTGGCCGCAGTGGCGCGGAAGGCTTCGATCAGTTTGTCATCAGGGGCGGCCTCATCCTGCGTCGGCCTGCCGACGCGCAGCAGTGCAATGGTCTTGGCCAGTTGATCAACATAGGTGCCGCATTTGCTGCACATCAGCAGATGCAGCTTGAACCCGGCGCGCTGGCGCAGGCTCATCTGACCTTCCAGATAATCGGTGGCTCTCTCATTGAGCTCGCGGCAAGTGAGCATGATGGTCTCCTGGGAGCGCGTACCCGGCATTGGCAAGCGCCGTCTCTAGCTGAGTGCGTCGGAGCGCGGCATTGTTACAAACAATCTCAGGCAGGGGGTGGCGACAGCACCTGTTCGAGGGCGGCCCGCACGCGCGTACGTCCGCGATGCAAAAGAATGCGTTGATTGGCGTCGGTGATGTCGAGCACCGAACAGGTCTCGGTCGCACTCAACCCTTCAATGTCGCGCAGGGTGACCACGGCGCGTTGATTGTCGGGCAGCGCATCCACGGCCGCCAATGCATGTTCCAGTGTCTGTCTGCCACCAACAATGCGCTCGGGATCGATCTCGGACCATTGGCCCGGCGGCGATAGCCAGGTGCCGTCACCGGAAAATCGGTCGGCATCCACGCCGGGGTCATTATAGCCCATATCGGTGAAGGAGACAGTACGCCCCTCGCGGCGAGCCTTGCTGCGCGCAATATTGGCGAGTACCGAAAAGCTCCACGTCTTGAGCGTTGAGCGTCCCTCGAACTCGCGGATGCCCGCGATCAGTGCCAGCCAGGTATCCTGCACGGCCTCTTCGGCCGCGGCCCGGTCGCGCAGGAAGCTGCGGGCAAAGGCGAGCATGGAGGGCTGCTGGCGCGCAACGAGTTGACGAAAGGCTGCCTCATCGCCGCGCCTGAGCGCTGCAATCAGTGCTGTCTCGTCTGTCGTGCCGCTCGCTGCCATCCATGTTCCCCCTCGACGCAACTGCGTCACTAGCAGCAAAGCCGGGCATAAGCGCCTGTCTTCGCGAGATTGTGTCATATGGCGCTGCAAGGAAAGTGCATGCTGAATGTAACATTTGGTCTGCTGGCGCGACCAAGCCGTAAGAACCTGCAGACCTCACACCAACCCGAGCGGGCTAAGCTTATGATCGACAGCTATCTTATCCCGCCACAGGAGCGGGTCTTGCGCCATCCGGCGCGCTGGCTGCTCGGCCTCGGCGTCAGTGCCAACGCCCTGACATTGACCGGTTTCGTCATTGGACTGGGCGCGCTCCCCGCCATTGCTCTGGGCAATTTCTGGCTTGCCCTGCTATTGATCGCCATCAACCGTGTCCTGGACGGGCTGGATGGCGCGGTGGCCCGGCAGGCCGGACCCACCGATCGTGGCGCCTTTCTCGATATCGCGCTCGATTTCTTCTTTTATGCCTCGATCCCGTTTGCCTTTGTGCTGGCCGATCCTGCTGCCAATGGAGTTGCGGGGGCCTTGCTGCTGTTCTCGTTTATTGGCACCAGCTCGAGCTTTCTGGCCTTTGCCGTGATTGCCAAGCAACGCGGCATGACCGCGCTCGCCATGCCCAAAAAGGGCATCTATTATCTCGGCGGCATCACCGAAGGGGCCGAGACCATCGCCCTGTTCGTGCTGATCTGCCTGTTTCCAGCGCTGTTTCCAATTGCCGCCATCTCCTTTGCCGCTCTGGCCTTTCTGACCACGGCAATTCGCTGGTGGTGGGGCTGGACCAGCTTTGACGCCAAGTGAGCACGCTATGTCGCGGAACTGTCCATGGCTGATGTGCGGCTAAGCGGCCTCGCCAAATCCTTTGGCTGATCTGGGCGTGACGCTCGTCGCCAACCGCATCACCGGCAGCAACGACGCAGTTGATCTGGTGATCACCGAGGCGGCTGCTGGCCGTGGCGTTGGTCAGGGAAGCGTCGATGCCATTTGGCTCAATGGCGAAAACTTCTTCACGCTCAAGCAGCAAGACCTGCTGCTCGGCTCATTTGACCAGGCCATCCCCAATGCCGTCAATTTCGAGTTCGATGCCGCCGATCCGCGCGCGGCGCTCAATCTGGGTGATTTCAGCTGCTGACCGCGGTCTATCAGGGGGTCGCTCCTGACTATGAAGAGCAGGCCCGCATCCTGGGCGCCAGTCCGCGCCATACCCTTTGGCAGGTGACGCTGCCCATGCTGCTGCCCGGCGTCATCGCCGGCAGCCTGTTCACCTTCCTGGTCTCGACCAATCTGTTTCTGCTTACTTTCCTTTTGGGGCAGGGCAAGATCATCACCCTGCCAACCCTGCTCTTCTCCAAGCTGGCCGGTGGCGCGCTTGATCCCAGCGCCGCCGGCATCGCCCTGGTCGCGGCGCTGCCGGGCATCGCCCTGCTGCTGGTATCGGAACGCTTTTTGCGCCATCGGCCCTGGCTGTCGCGCTAGCGGGCAGCGCCAGAATATAAAAAAGACAATCACGGTGCCGTGATCGCGTAACCGGATGGACCCTTCCGCCGAATGACTGGGCATGGAACCGAACGGGTTCCTTTTTGGAAGGAGATCCATCATGAATCGCATGTCTTCGCTGGCCCTGGCCGCAACCCTGCTCACCGCCGCAGCCGGCATGTCCGCACCCGCCGCTTTGGCTCAGGACACCGAGAAATGCTACGGCGTTGCCATGGCAGGCCAGAACGATTGCGCTGCCGGCCCCGGCACCACCTGTGCTGGCACCTCCACTGTCGACTACCAGGGTAATGCCTGGAAGGCCGTTCCTGCCGGCACCTGCGTGTCGATGGAAATCGACGGCGACCGCATGGGCTCGCTCGAAGCCCTTGAGCGCGACGTGCCAATGACCTGATCTGTCCACGACCCTATCCCGGAGATCCGTTCATCGGGTCTCCGGATCCAGTCTCAGGGAGATCACCATGCCCGCCAATCATCTGCCCGCGCGCGCCGGTCTTGGCCTCAAGCCGCAGCACTATGCCCAGATCATCGAAACCGCGCCCGATATCGGCTTCTTTGAAGTCCATGCCGAAAACTATATGGGCGATGGTGGCCCGCCACACCGCTATCTCACGGCCATTGCCGAGCGCTACCCCATCTCACTGCATGGTGTTGGTCTCTCGATCGGTGGTGAAGGCCCGCTCGATACCGCTCATCTCACGCGCCTGCGGGCGCTGATTGATCGCTATCAGCCGCAATCCTTTTCCGAGCATCTCGCTTGGTCTTCCCATGACGAGAGCGCGCTCAACGATCTGCTGCCGCTGCCCTATACCCAGGCCACACTCGATACTGTCGTCGCTCATATCGATCAGGTGCAGCAGGTGCTTGGCCGCCGCATGCTGCTCGAAAACCCGTCCACCTATGTGTTGTTTGCCGAAAGCACGATCGACGAGGTCGATTTTCTCGCCGCCATTGCCCAGCGCACCGGCTGCGGCCTGCTGCTCGACGTCAACAATGTCATGGTCTCGGCGGTCAATCATCAGACTGACGCCGCCAGCTATATCAATCGCTTTCCGGTTGAAGCGGTCGGCGAAATCCATCTGGCCGGTTATGACGAGGCAGAGGACGCCGTTGGCGACCGTCTGCTGATCGATGCCCACGCCTCGCGCGTCAGCGCTGATGTGTTCGACCTGTTCCGCCATACGCTCGGCCGCACCGGCCCTATGCCGACCTTGGTCGAATGGGACAACAACGTCCCCAGCTTCGATATTCTGGCTGACGAAGCCCGTCTGGCCGACGACGCGATTGGCCAGGCAAGCAGCCAGATCCAGCGGCGCGCCTCATGAGCCCGGTCAGCCAGCAGGCCCGCTTTGCGGCCGCGGTGCAGGACCCCACGCGGCCGCTGCCCGATGGCGTCGTTTCCTACAGGGGCGATGCCGACCCGCTACGCTTTGCCGTCTATCGCAACAATGTCCATGTCGGACTGGTCGGCGTGTTGGCATCCAAATTTCCGGTTTGCGCCAGGCTGGTTGGTGACGACTTCTTCACCGCCATGGCCCGGATCTATGTTGCCGATCACAAACCGGCCACGCCGGTGATGATGAGATATGGCGCCGACTTCCCTGATTTCATCGCCAGCTTCGACAATGCGCGCTCGGTGCCCTATCTGGCCGATATCGCCCGGCTCGAAGAAGCCTGGGCCATTGCCTACAACGCGGCGGACCAAGAACCCCTGGTCATCGCGCAGCTGGCCGGCCTGGAACCGCATTCACTATTGGAGACGCAGCTGCACGCTCATCCGGCCTGCAGCCTGATCATCTCAACCTTTCCCGTCGGCACTATCTGGTCGGCCCACCAGACCAGCGGCATCACGGTGAGGCCCGGCGCCGAAACCGTGCTGCTCACGCGCCCGCAGGCCGATGTGCAGGTCACGGTCATTCCAGCCGCCGATGCGGCTTTCCTCGCCAGGTTGCTGAGGGGGGAGGCCATCGGCGCCGCCGCTGCAGCAGTCCTTGAAACCCATGCCAGCTTCGATCTTGCCCAGGCCCTGACCGGTCTGTGCGCGCTTGGCGCATTTTCATCATCCAGGGAGGGATGACCTCATGGCCAGTCTGATCCACACCGCCCAACGCGCACTTGGCACCGCCGAGCAGCTGATTGTTGCGATTCCGCATTCTATTGCGCTGTTCGCGCTGCGCGCCGCCCTGGCCATTCCCTTTTGGCGCTCCGGCATGACCAAATGGGATGGCTTTCTCAATCTCTCCAGTGGGGCCCGCTATCTGTTCGAGCAGGAGTTTAAGCTGCATGTGTTCGGGCAGGCCTTCAGCTATCCCTTTCCGCTGACCATGGCGTTCCTCGCCGGCCTGGGGGAGGTCATCTTGCCGGTACTGCTGGTGCTGGGCCTGTTCACCCGCCTTGCGGCGCTGGGGATCCTGGCCATGACCATCATTATCCAGCTCACCATTCCCGATGGCTTGATCAACTTCCACCTGCCCTGGGCGGCCATGGCGCTGGGTCTGATGGCTTTTGGCGGCGGTAGACTGTCCTTGGACGCGGTCATGGCCCCTTTTGGCGGTCGCCGCCGTGGCGGCGCGGTCGCCTCATAAAATTGGGAACAAAATCGACCTGCTGCCGTTAAGAGGCTGAAACCCCTGATATATCGGGCTTTCCGCGACCCAGCAGGTCGAGTTATCCACAAGGCCAAACGGCCTGCTGACAGAAAAACGCGCTCCTCGTGCGAAAATCGACAGGGGGCCGTTGACTCAAACATGGCCCTATCCTAAAACCCGCCTCGTTGAACGACGTCGAGCGAAGCCGCTCCCACTGATCAACACTTTCTGAAAGAGCAGCTGCTCTGCCGGGCGACCGGGGGAACAGCTGTTGACTGCAGGAGGATCGGCCTTCGGGTGATTTTGAAGAAATTCGAAATTGTTTGATGATCGAAAATAGGGTGTTGACAGTCTTACGAGACGTGCTTACAACCCGCCGCACTGGACGACGTTGAACCCTGGTGGTTCCCACTGTTTGGTGTTTCTGGCAGAGACGATCTGGGTTCCGGGCAACCGGCGATGGAT